>NZ_JSWJ01000014.1:0-100716 GCF_000826845.1 Phaeobacter sp. S60 | reverse complement strand
GTCGAAAATCACTGAGTAAGACGGCTTTGCCGTCTGGCGGGCGGCAGTTGGTTTTGCCCAGCAAAATCAATGAGAGCCCGCACCGGTGAGATAATAGAAAGGCCGCTCCAACTGGGGCGGCCTTTTTTCTATGCGAGGCTCTGCATCGCGTTCCGTAATATTTGGGAAAAGATGAATGGTGTGTTGCGCTTACACGATGGTTGTTAGCTTGCTTCGCTGTGGTCAGTTGAGCTGAAGTCGCCCACGCCGAAACTTCGCATGTGAAAGTATTGACGGGTGTCAGAATGCGGGTTCTCGTGGTTCTATTGCGCTGTTGAGTTCCCTCCGGAAATCGCAACACCCTACGGGTTAGCAGCCGTTGCGGCCTTTTTCCTGCCGCGCATGGCGCTAGGAAAGCCAAGCCGAGCCGCGCGCTTTTCGCATTTTGATCACCGCTTATCGTGGCGCCCTCAAACCCCCTTGCCACACTGGTCCAACAGGCGTATACGGCGCCATCTCGCATTGCGAGGATGAGGCGGGGTGATTCCCGCCTTTTGGGTTCGATGAGGGTGCGCGGTGGTCGCATGCCCTCCTCTCAACCCCAACGCCTGAGAAAAAAGGCACGACTATGCAAAGCCAAAATATCCGTATCCGGCTGAAGGCATTCGACTTCCGCGTACTGGACGCCAGCACGCAGGAAATCGTGAACACTGCCAAGCGGACCGGCGCGCAGGTGCGCGGCCCGATCCCCCTGCCGAACAAGATTGAGAAATTCACCGTTCTGCGTGGCCCGCACGTTGACAAGAAATCTCGTGACCAGTTCGAGATCCGCACCCACAAGCGGCTCCTGGACATCGTTGATCCGACCCCCCAGACCGTGGACGCGCTGATGAAGCTCGACCTTGCCGCTGGTGTGGACGTCGAAATCAAGCTGCAATCCTAAGATCGGAGGGTAATGAATATGCGCTCTGGTATTATCGCAAAGAAAGTCGGCATGACCCGGCTGTTCCTCGAAGACGGCAAGCAGGTTCCTGTGACCGTTCTTCAGCTGGACGGCCTGCAAGTGACCGCACAGCGCACCGAGGAAAAAGACGGCTACACAGCTGTTCAGCTCGGCGCAGGTTCGGCCAAGGTCAAGCGCGTCTCCAAAGCCATGCGCGGCCACTTCGCAGCAGCGAAGGTTGAGCCCAAGCGCAAGCTGGTTGAATTCCGCGTGCCTGCAGATGGCCTAATCGAAGTGGGTGCGGAAATCTCCGCAGAGCACTTCCTGGAAGGTCAGAAGGTCGACGTGACCGGCACCTCCATCGGTAAAGGTTTTGCCGGTGCGATGAAGCGCTGGAACTTTGGTGGTCTGCGCGCCTCGCACGGTGTGTCGATCTCCCACCGTTCCCACGGTTCGACCGGTCAGTGTCAGGATCCCGGCAAGGTTTTCAAAGGCAAGAAAATGGCCGGCCACATGGGTGCTGCCCGCGTGACCACTCAGAACCTTGAAGTCGTCAAGACCGACGCCGATCGTGGCCTGATCATGATCAAAGGCGCCGTTCCCGGCTCCAAAGGTGGCTGGGTCACCGTTAAAGACGCCGTGAAAAAGAAAGCCCCCGAAGGTCTGCCCTATCCGGCAGCTCTGAAGTCGGCTGCAGCGGAAGAAGTCTCCGCGGAAGGTGGTGAAGCATGAAACTTGATGTGATCAAACTGGACGGCGCCAAAGCCGGCGACATCGAGCTGGATGCAGAGCTGTTCGGCCTCGAGCCGCGCACCGACATCCTGCACCGTGTGGTGCGCTGGCAGCGTAACAACGCGCAGCAGGGCACGCACAAGGTCAAGACCCGCTCCGAGACCTCCTACTCGACCAAGAAGATCTATCGCCAAAAAGGCACCGGTGGCGCACGTCACGGTGACCGTAACGCGCCGATCTTCCGCAAGGGTGGTATCTACAAGGGTCCGACCCCGCGTTCGCACGGCCACGATCTGACCAAGAAATTCCGCAAGCTGGGTCTGCGCCACGCGCTGTCCGCCAAGGCAAAAGCGGGTGAACTGGTCGTTATTGAAAACGCCGATTCCGCAGGCAAGACAGCCGCTCTGGCCAAGCAGGTCAAAGACCTGGGTTGGAAGCGCGCACTGGTCATCGATGGCGCATCCGTGGACGAGGGCTTTGCCCGCGCCGCGCGCAACATCGACGGTCTGGATATCCTGCCGACAATGGGCGCAAACGTCTATGACATCCTGAAGCGTGACACCCTGGTGCTCACCAAAGCAGGTGTCGAAGCACTGGAGGCTCGCCTGAAATGAGCGCGAAGGCAGAACACTACGACGTGATCCGCAAGCCGATCATCACTGAAAAAGCAACCATGGCATCCGAAACCGGTGCAGTGGTGTTTGAAGTTTCGATCGACTCCAACAAGCCCCAGATCAAAGAAGCCGTTGAGGCGCTCTTTGGTGTGAAGGTCAAAGCGGTCAACACCACCATCACCAAGGGTAAGGTCAAGCGTTTCCGCGGCCAGCTGGGCAAGCGTAAAGACGTGAAGAAAGCCTATGTGACCCTGGAAGAAGGCAACACCATCGACGTGTCCACCGGACTCTGAGATCTGTTTGTCTGAGACTTAAGAAGGCCCCTGCGAAAGCGGGGGCCTTTTTTGTTGGTGAGTACTACGAAGGGCAGCGCCTGACTCAAAGTGGGCGTGACGCGCCCTCCCGTTTGGCCGAAGGCAAACCTGCGGTTTGACGGGGAGGGCCGGGCGCTGCTCGGTCTGCGGCCTGGAGGCTGAAAGAGCAGATACTACACCTGCATGAACGCCGCGCTTGCCCAACCTCAAGACTATTCCACAGCTTAAGCTATCCTCTCGGCAAGGGTATATCTCATTGTCCAATAGTAAAATCAGGACTTGCAACTCAGGGCGGTGACAGGCCGAAGAGCTGAAAATTTCACAAAGCTCGCAAAATGCGCTTAAGAATTCGAGCTGGTATTTCGGTGGATAACCTGGTGCAGAAATTCTCTCTGCAGGGTTTGCCGTGCGTCCGCATACGCAAAATCAGTTTCTTTACCCGTGGCTTCTGGGGCTATTTCAATCCCAGATCGTCCTTGGGGGTGGGTTTAAAATAGTTGGGTTTCATCGCGATCTCTGACTGTCCTTTCGATGGGACGAAACAAGGTTTCTACCTTGTGTCGTGAGGTTAAGGTCCTTCATCGATGCTATCCTAGTGATAACGAACGCATCGGGAGCCGCTTCCCCATTGCCACCCCTCCCAACCTCTGCTAAGTCGCAGCAATCCTGACGACCCCGGATTCGCTCCGGGGTTATTACGTTTGTCAGGATGTTCGAACCTGGGGACCTTCGGGGCCCTATAATCTGGCCACCCTAGTAGGGCGTCTCATCTTGGGACAACCGGGCGGGGGGCTTACACATAGCGGACCCAAAGACAAAAACCTAAGGGTCTGCACGCTAAACGGAAGACAGAAAGCATGGCACTCAAGTCGTATAAGCCGACGACGCCGGGCCAGCGTGGGCTGGTTCTGATCGACCGTTCGGAGCTTTGGAAAGGGCGTCCGGTCAAATCTCTCACTGAGGGTCTGACCAAATCGGGCGGCCGGAACAACACCGGACGGATCACTTCACGTCGTCGTGGCGGCGGCGCAAAGCGTCTCTACCGGATCGTTGACTTCAAACGGAACAAATTTGATGTCGCGGCAACCGTTGAACGGATCGAATATGACCCGAACCGGACCGCATTCATCGCGCTGATCAAATACGAAGACGGCGAGCAGGCCTATATCCTCGCTCCGCAGCGTCTGGCAGTTGGTGACCAAGTCGTTGCATCCGCAAAGGCCGACATCAAGCCGGGCAACGCAATGCCGTTCTCGGGCATGCCGATCGGTACCATCGTTCACAACATCGAAATGAAGCCCGGCAAAGGCGGCCAGATCGCCCGTGCAGCCGGTACTTACGCTCAGTTCGTTGGTCGTGATGGTGGCTACGCTCAGATCCGCCTGTCCTCGGGCGAACTGCGCCTGGTTCGTCAGGAATGCATGGCCACCGTTGGTGCGGTCAGCAACCCCGACAACTCGAACCAGAACTTTGGTAAAGCCGGCCGTATGCGCCACAAGGGCAAGCGTCCTTCTGTGCGTGGTGTGGTTATGAACCCGATCGATCACCCGCACGGTGGTGGTGAAGGTCGTACCTCCGGTGGCCGTCACCCCGTGACACCCTGGGGTAAGCCGACCAAAGGCAAGCGTACCCGCAACAAAAACAAAGCGTCGCAAAAGCTTATCATCCGCTCGCGCCACGCCAAGAAGAAGGGACGTTAATCTATGTCTCGCTCTGTATGGAAAGGCCCCTTTGTCGATGCTTACGTGCTGAAAAAAGCCGAAGCAGCGCGCGAGTCGGGCCGCAACGAAGTCATCAAGATCTGGTCGCGTCGTTCCACCATTCTGCCCCAGTTCGTGGGTCTGACATTTGGTGTGTACAACGGTCAGAAGCACATTCCCGTCAACGTCTCGGAAGACATGATCGGTCAGAAGTTCGGTGAATACTCCCCGACTCGGACCTATTACGGTCACGCTGCGGACAAAAAAGCGAAGCGGAAGTAAGTCATGGGCAAGGCAAAAAATCCCCGCCGCGTGGCAGACAACGAAGCAATGGCAAAACTGCGCATGCTCCGGACCTCCCCGCAGAAACTGAACCTCGTCGCCGGCATGATCCGTGGCAAGAAAGTTGAGAAGGCCCTGACCGATCTGACTTTCTCCAACAAGCGGGTCGCGCAGGACGTGAAGAAATGCCTTCAGTCCGCAATTGCGAACGCCGAGAACAACCATAACCTGGACGTCGATGAATTGATCGTGGCCGAGGCTTATGTGGGTAAAAACCTGACCATGAAACGCGGCCGTCCTCGTGCCCGTGGCCGGTTTGGCAAGATCCTCAAGCCGTTTTCGGAGATCACCATCAAGGTGCGTCAAGTTGAGGAGCAAGCCTAATGGGACATAAAGTCAATCCGGTCGGCATGCGCCTTCAGGTCAACCGCACCTGGGACAGCCGTTGGTACGCCGACACCAAAGATTATGGTGATCTGCTGCTGGAAGACCTGCGCATCCGTGATTTCATCAAGGAAGAGTGCAAGCAGGCAGGCATCGCCCGCGTGATCATCGAACGCCCCCACAAGAAGTGCCGTGTGACCATTCACACCGCGCGTCCGGGCGTGATCATCGGTAAAAAAGGTGCTGACATCGAAGTGCTGCGCAAGAAGCTCGCCTCGATGACAGACTCGGAACTGCACCTCAACATCGTTGAAGTCCGCAAGCCCGAGCTCGACGCACAGCTGGTCGGCGAGTCCATCGCTCAGCAGCTGGAACGTCGTGTGTCCTTCCGTCGCGCGATGAAGCGTGCCGTACAGAACGCCATGCGCATGGGCGCCCTGGGTATCCGGGTGAACGTTGCTGGTCGTCTGGGCGGCGCTGAAATCGCACGGACCGAATGGTACCGTGAGGGCCGTGTGCCGCTGCACACGCTGCGCGCCGACATCGATTACGCTCACTCCGAAGCCATGACCCCTTACGGGATCATCGGGATCAAAGTCTGGATCTTCAAAGGCGAGATCATGGAACACGATCCTCAGGCGCGTGACCGTAAAGCACAGGAACTCCAGGACGGTCCGGCACCTCGCGGTGCAGGCGGTCGTCGCTAAGGAGGAGATGACATGCTTCAACCAAAGCGTACTAAATTCCGCAAAATGCACAAAGGCCGGATCTCCGGTCTGGCAAAAGGCGGTTCGGACCTGAACTTCGGCACCTATGGCCTGAAGGCAACCACTCCTGAGCGCGTCACCGCGCGTCAGATTGAGGCTGCTCGTCGTGCCATGACCCGCCACATGAAGCGTCAGGGTCGTGTCTGGATCCGTATCTTCCCGGATACCCCGGTGACCTCCAAGCCCGTCGAAGTTCGTATGGGTAAAGGTAAAGGTTCCGTGGATTACTGGGCTTGCAAAGTGAAGCCCGGCCGCGTGATGTTCGAGATCGACGGCGTCAATGACGACATCGCACGTGAGGCCCTGCGCCTGGCCGCGATGAAGCTGCCGGTCAAGACCCGCGTCGTGGTTCGCGAAGACTGGTAATCGCTTGCGCATCCGCGCATTCGATTAGAAGAAAAGACCCCCGCTGAGCAATCGGCGGGGGTCTTCTTATGAAATCAAAAGAGGCGGGCGGTTGTCCGCCCCGGTCGGCCCGGCCAGATCAGCGATACTGCGCTGCGGTGATGAACTCTGCGAAGGTTTCGCACCAGATTACCACTGTGGTGTACTCCTCGATATTGATACCCTCGGGGATAGCTAGGATCAGACCGTCGAACATCTTCACATCGCCGACGCGGGCCGAGGTGGCCTTGATTGCCTCAAAGCCCGCTTCGTCCTCGACAAACTCCGGCGCGAGGTAGAGCTTGTAATCCGGACCCGGTGCCAGCGCGCCCATATGGGTGATCTGCTGCGGCGACAGGCTGACACGGCCGGTGCCCCAGTGCAGGAAATCGCTACCGGCCAGATCGCGGGTGAAGCTGCCGGTATATGTCGCGCCGTCCGCACTGGCGGTCAGAGTTGCGGTATCGGGGCTATCCGGCGCGGTCAGAATGGGCAGCATGTAAATCCCCAAGGCAAAGCCGATCGCCAGCGCGATACCGTGGCTCAGCAGTCTCAAAATCCAGCGCATATCATGTTCCTTTTTCGGATGGGATCAGACTAGCCAGTCCGCAGAGGAAAAGGGAAGATGCGGGTGCACAGGATCCGGCAAAGCATCTCGTACTTCACGCTGTGTTGCGCTAAAGGACGGGTATGGCACAGATAGATTCCCTCTTCGTAACCCGTCTCTACCGCGCAACCCTGTCCGAACATGGACCCAAGGTCGACGCCGGTGAACTTGAAAACTCCTGCTTCGTGATCGCGCAAGACGACGATGCCGGCCAGGACTGGTGCGAGGAGAACGGCTATCCCGGCTACACCTCCTATGCCTCGTTGACGGATCTGCCCTGGCGCTTCCCGATCTTTGCTGACCTGGTGAAATCGCTGGACCTGCATGTCGCGGCCTTTGCCAGGGATCTGGAGCTCGATCTCGACGGTCGCGCCTTGGTGCTTGAGGATCTCTGGATCAACATCCTGCCCGAAGGCGGCACCCATGCCAGCCACATCCACCCCCATTCGGTGATTTCCGGCACCACCTATGTGTCGATGCCGGACGGGGCTTCCGCGCTGAAGCTGGAAGATCCGCGCCACGCCATGATGATGGCGCATCCGCCGCGCACTAAGGAGTGCCGGCAGGAGCTGAAGAGCTTCGTTTACCAGAAGCCTAATGTCGGCGATGTGCTGCTCTGGGAGAGCTTCATCCGCCATGAGGTGCCGATGAACATGTCCGAAGACGAGCGCGTCTCGGTGAGCTTTAACTACCGCTGGGAGTGAATCTTGGGTTGCGCCTGCAGCGATGGTAACTATGCAGGGTGCACAACCTAAAAGGATGGCTGACTAAATGAAATCAATTCTAGTTCTTGCTTCTGTATCCCTGATGGCGCTGTCAGCCTGCGTTGATTCTGAGAAAGCAGCGATGCGACGTGGGTCTCTCATTGCGCAGGTTTTTCCTAATCCTGCTGATCGAACGGGGATCCATCTGGCTCTCCCTGTCGGCTCATTCTTGCAGATCATCTACTTCAAGAATGAAGTTAGCTCTAAAGCTATTGATCGTCGTGTAGCGGGCTACTGCGAACGTATCGGTGAGCCTGTCTTAACCGTGTATAAGGCCCCGAAGGCGAGCGTTGCGACTTTGGCAAATGGAACGCAGCGACCCGCGACGACTATCTGGTATGACTGCAAATAATCTGTGAGTTCCCTTTGCCCCGCCGTCATCCCCGGTGGGGCAAAATCCAAATGAAGACCGGCAAGTGATCCAGATGTACCATCACGCGGCAATTGAACTCAGTGATGGTGAGCAAGTTGTTCATGCCACTCACGCCCGAATAGCGCCAACACTGACTGAGATGATCGTCATCGTGCTTTGCGCACCAGTGGCACTGGTGATTTGGCTGTTCATCCATAGGGCCTTTCTCTCGGTCACCTACATCATCACCACGCGGCGTGTGATGATTGTCGATAAGCAGGGCATTGCCGATCAGATCCGCATTCAGGATATCCAGCGTGTTAAGGCGAGACAGCGCGCGATGATGATTTCTGGAATGAGCAGACGCCTGTGGCTTGCACGGCTGCAAAACGGGGGGCAATTTGATACGATCTTAACGCGGGTTCGGGCACTGCGCTAAACGCTGTGACCGGGTGCAAACGGTGTCGCAAACTTCGCCCTTGCTCCGACCGCCCACCTCCTGTAAGTGGACCCATCGCCTGACCCTTGATCTGTCTGGATCCGGGGCTGGTGATTCTTTTTGCCGCGTCTTTTGGCGCGGTGTGACATAACCCACCAGGTAACAAGGTGACCCATTCGGGGCCTTCTGGTGCTTAGGACAAGGAACAAAGGCGATGAACGCCAATGATCTGCGCGAGAAAACCGTGGATGAACTCCGCGATACCCTCGCATCCCTGAAAAAAGAGAGCTTCAACCTGCGTTTTCAGCAGGCAACCGGTCAGCTGGAATCGACCGCAGGCATCAAGGCGGCTCGCCGCAATGCTGCACGCGTCAAAACCATCCTGAACGAAAAAGCTGCAGCAGCAGCTGAATAAGGAGCTTCTCGAATGCCTAAACGTATCCTGTCCGGCGTTGTGACCTCCGACGCCAACGCACAGACCGTCACCGTTTCCGTAGAGCGCCGCTTTACGCATCCGGTTCTGAAGAAAACCATCCGTAAGTCCAAGAAATACCGGGCTCACGATGAACAGAACGCTTTCAAGGTCGGCGACTCCGTACGCATCATCGAATGCGCGCCGAAATCGAAAACGAAACGCTGGGAAGTTCTGGAAGCCTAAGAGTCTCATCCGAGACTCCTGGCGACTGGGCTGAACAGCAAAGTCGAAACCCTGGGGGATCACGCCACGCATCGGCGCCCCAAAGGTCGGGAGAAACCACATGATCCAGATGCAAACAAACCTGGATGTTGCTGACAACTCCGGCGCTCGCCGAGTTCAGTGCATCAAGGTTCTGGGTGGTTCCAAGCGTAAATACGCATCCGTAGGCGACATCATCGTCGTCTCGGTCAAGGAAGCCATCCCGCGCGGCCGCGTGAAAAAAGGGGACGTCCGCAAGGCCGTCGTCGTACGCACCGCCAAAGAGGTCCGTCGTGAAGACGGCACCGCAATCCGTTTTGACCGCAATGCAGCTGTCATCCTGAACAACAACAACGAGCCGGTAGGTACCCGTATCTTTGGCCCGGTTGTTCGTGAACTGCGCGCGAAAAACTTCATGAAGATCATCTCGCTCGCTCCGGAGGTGCTGTAATCATGGCTGCTAAACTCCGCAAAGGCGACAAGGTCGTCGTGCTGGCCGGCAAGGATAAGGGCAAAGAAGGCACCATTGCCTCCGTTGACCCCAAAGCTGGCAAAGCCATCGTTGACGGTGTGAACATGGCAATCCGCCACACCCGTCAGACCCAGTCCGACCAGGGTGGCCGTCTGCCTAAGGCACTGCCGATCCAGCTGTCGAACCTGGCTCTGCTGGACGCAAATGGCAAAGCAACCCGCGTTGGCTTCCGCATGGAAGGCGACAAGAAAGTGCGCTTCGCTAAAACCACGGGGGACGTGATCGATGCTTGATAACGCAACCTACACCCCGCGTCTGAAAACTCTCTACAAGGACTCCATCCGTGGCGCCCTGAAAGAAGAGTTCGGCTACAAGAACGAGATGATGATCCCCAAGCTGGAGAAAATCGTTCTGAACATCGGCTGCGGCCGTGCTGCCGTCAAAGACAGCAAGAAAGCCAAGTCTGCTCAGGCTGACCTGACCGCAATCGCGGGCCAGAAAGCTCTGACCACCGTGGCAAAGAACTCCATCGCTGGCTTCCGCGTTCGCGAAGGCATGCCGATGGGCGCAAAGGTGACTCTGCGCGGCGACCGGATGTATGAATTCCTCGACCGTCTGACCACCATCGCGATGCCCCGTATCCGCGACTTCCGCGGCGTTTCGGGCACGTCTTTTGACGGCCGTGGCAACTACGCCATGGGTCTGAAAGAGCACATGGTCTTCCCCGAGATCGACTTCGACAAGATCGACGAACCTTGGGGTATGGACATCGTGATTGCCACCACCGCGAACACCGACGCGGAAGCCAAGGCGCTGTTGAAAGCATTCAACATGCCCTTCAACAGCTAAGCGCGGGAAGGAAGAGACATGGCTAAGAAAAGCATGATCGAACGCGAGAAGAAGCGCGAGCGCCTGGTGGCAAAATACGCCGCAAAGCGTGCCGAGCTGAAAGAAATCGCAAACGACGAATCTCGCCCGATGGAAGAGCGTTTCAAAGCGCGCCTCGAACTGGCGAAACTGCCGCGTAACTCGTCGGCAACCCGTCTGCACAATCGCTGCCAGCTGACCGGCCGTCCTCACGCTTACTACCGTAAGCTGAAGATCAGCCGTATCGCTCTGCGGGAACTGGGCTCGAATGGCCAGATCCCCGGCATGGTGAAATCGAGCTGGTAAGGGAGAGACTGATATGAACGATCCTATCGGCGATATGCTCACCCGTATCCGTAACTCGCAAATGCGCGGCAAATCCACCGTCATGACACCGGCTTCCAAGCTGCGTGCATGGGTTCTGGATGTGCTCAAGCAAGAGGGTTACATCCGCGGTTATGAGTCTGCGACTGATGCAAAGGGCCACCCGGCTCTCGAAATCAGCCTGAAGTACTTCGACGGCGAACCTGTCATTCGTGAACTGAAGCGGGTCTCCAAACCCGGTCGTCGCGTTTACATGGGCGTCAATGACATCCCGTCGGTCCGTCAGGGCCTGGGTGTGTCGATTGTCTCCACCCCCAAGGGTGTGATGTCGGACGCAAGCGCACGCGCAGCCAACGTTGGCGGCGAAGTGCTCTGCACCGTCTTCTAAGGAGGCCCCACGATGTCCCGTATTGGTAAAAAACCGGTCGAACTTCCCAGCGGCGTAACTGCTTCTGTGTCCGGCCAGACCATCGAAGTTAAAGGCCCGAAAGGCGCCCGTACCTTCACCGCGACCGACGACGTCACCCTGACGGTTGACGACAATGTCGTCAAAGTGGACCCTCGCGGCAAATCCAAGCGCGCGCGCCAGCAGTGGGGCATGTCCCGCACGATGGTCGCAAACCTGGTTGCAGGCGTGACCTCCGGCTTCAAAAAAGAGCTGGAGATCCAGGGTGTGGGTTACCGGGCTCAGATGCAGGGCAACACCCTGAAGCTGAACTTGGGCTACAGCCACGACGTTGATTTCACTGCCCCGGAAGGTATCACCATTACCGCTCCGAAGCAGACTGAAATCGTTGTCGAAGGTAATGATCAACAACTCGTTGGCGAAGTTGCGGCCAAAATCCGCGACTGGCGTCGTCCCGAGCCCTACAAAGGCAAAGGCATTCGCTACAAAGGCGAGTTTATCTTCCGCAAGGAAGGCAAGAAGAAGTAAGGACCAGCAAAATGGCAAACAGCAAACGCACCCTGTTTCTGAAGCGCCGGCTGCGCGTCCGGAACAAGCTTCGCAAGGTCAACGCAGGCCGTCCGCGCCTGTCCGTGCACCGTTCGAACAAGAACATCTCTGTTCAACTGATCGACGACGTACGTGGTGTGACCCTCGCTTCGGCATCGACCCTGGAAAAAGACCTGGGTCTCGTTGGCAAGAACAACGTCGAAGCAGCCACCAAAGTGGGTTCGGTTATTGCCGAGCGCGCCAAGGCGGCAGGCGTCTCCGAGGCCTATTTCGATCGTGGCGGCTTCCTGTTTCACGGCAAGGTGAAGGCTCTGGCCGACGCTGCGCGTGAAGGCGGCCTGAAGATCTAAGGATCTGCGCCCTGTGTTTTCGGTTGTCCGGGAACGCGGGGCGCACCCTAAGTCAAGGTGGATGGCGTTCGCGCCATCCCGATGATCCGGGGGTGGGCCGGTTCGGCCCTTGCCCACTTGGATTGAGTATACGTCAGGCGCTTGTCGCCAGAAAAAAAGGATTGCCTCATGGCAGAACGTGAAAATCGCCGTGGCCGTGGCCGCCGCGAAGAAGAAACACCGGAATTTGCTGACCGTCTGGTCGCGATCAACCGGGTGTCGAAAACCGTAAAAGGTGGTAAGCGCTTTGGCTTCGCCGCTCTTGTGGTTGTTGGCGATCAGAAAGGCCGCGTCGGCTTCGGTAAAGGTAAAGCGAAAGAGGTCCCCGAGGCCATTCGTAAAGCCACCGAGCAGGCCAAGCGTCAGATGATCCGTGTGCAGCTGAAAGAAGGCCGCACCCTGCATCACGACATGCACGGCCGTCACGGCGCAGGCAAAGTTGTCATGCGCACCGCCCCTGAAGGTACCGGTATCATCGCAGGTGGTCCGATGCGTGCTGTCTTCGAAATGCTCGGCGTCAAAGACGTTGTTTCGAAGTCGATCGGTTCGCAGAACCCCTACAACATGATCCGCGCCACTATGGACGGTCTGAAAAAAGAGCAGTCGCCTCGTTCGGTTGCTCAGCGTCGTGGCAAAAAAGTCGCCGACATCCTGCCCAAGCGGGATGAAGCACCTGCCGCTGAAGCAGAAGCGTAAGGAGACGGACACATGGCAAAAACCATCGTTGTTAAGCAGATCGGTTCCCCGATCCGCCGCCCCGCAGACCAGCGCGCTACCCTCGTTGGCCTGGGCCTGAACAAGATGCACAAGACTCGCGAACTGGAAGATACCCCTTCCGTACGCGGTATGGTCAACAAGATCTCGCATCTGGTTGAGATCATCGAAGAGCGCGACTAAGCCTCTCTCGCATGAGCCAAGAATACAGAAAGCGCCCCGATTTCGGGGCGCTTTTTTCTTTGTCTGGCGAACCTGGTGCCCATGTATGTCAGGCTCTCACGCGATGCCTGTTGGGGCTGTGTGCCCACGGGTCCATGGGTCCAGGGGTGCAGAAACCCCAGAACGCAGCCCGGACGGGCGGGTTAACGTTTGAGTCACCTCCTATGCTTGGCGTGCATAGCGGGCAGTCCGAGCTGTCAGTTGTTTGCGCAAACATTTGCGCCTATCTCTCGGATGTCACTGAAACAGACACAATTGAGAACAGCCGGAAATTCGTCCGGCCAGAGAAAGGACCAATACCATGGCACATGTCATCAACACCACCGACACTGGCTTCAATCTGATCACCCGCCTGCGCGGCCTGGCAGAAGAGATCAAGGATAGCTGGGCGCGTCGCGCCGAGTACAAACGCACCTTCGCCGAGCTGGACAGCCTGTCCAACCGCGATTTGGCCGATATCGGCGTGCGTCGCTGCGATATTCCGCAGATCGCTCATGTTCAGGCCTACGGCCACTGAGCTTTGCTACCCGGGGCAAATCGCAGTAATGCTGCCGCCGCTGGGTTGCCCAAGTGTCAGACCGGCTCTTTCTCCTCCCTCAGGGGCCGGACTGGACGCGCCTCCGCTTTGCGGGGGCGTTTTTGGTTTCTGAGGCGGCGGGCCAATAAGAGGCCGGGTGTTGGCCAGTAGCTGGCCGTTGCGACCCCAGCGCCCGCCCGCTCCATGATCCGTTCATGCGCCTGTGGCATCCTGCACAGGATCGCGATCACCCGCCGGGCCTGACACCCCCGGCACCGATGACCAGGGCCCCGGCGTGGCAGTCGGGAAGCACGATAATATTATCCTCGCACGGGAGAGATCCCGTCCCACATACCCCGGCGGCGCCGCCACCCTCTATGGTCGGCCACAAACGCAACGGAACCATGAGGTAGCAGAATAACACGCAACCGGCAGGGCAGAGGCCCCGGCGCTGCGTCTGGCTGTGCGCCTTTGGGAGCCAGTTGCCAGCCATACTGCACCCTTGATCCCGCTCCGCATCGGGTCTATACGCCCCCGGTGGTCCTGCGGGACACAGAATCATAAAACCAAGAAACGCCGTGTCTGCCCTAATCCGCTTCGGGGGCACTTCCGGCAAAGGAGAAGCGATATGAAACTCAATGAACTGCGCGACAATCCAGGCGCCGCCAAAAAACGTATGCGCGTTGCCCGTGGTCCGGGTTCCGGCAAAGGTAAAATGGGTGGCCGTGGTATCAAAGGTCAGAAATCCCGTTCGGGTGTTTCGATCAATGGCTACGAAGGCGGCCAGATGCCCCTCTACCAACGCCTGCCGAAGCGTGGCTTCAACAAGCCGAACCGTAAGTCCTACGCCGTTGTGAACCTGGGCCTGATCCAGAAATTCATCGACGAAGGCAAGCTGGAAGCCGGTTCCATCACCGAAGATACCCTGATCTCTTCGGGTCTGGTACGCCGTAAACTGGACGGTATCCGCGTTCTGGCAAAGGGTGACTTCACTGCCAAGGCAACCATCGCTGTGACCGGCGCCTCCAAGGCCGCCGTTGACGCGGTCGCAAAGGCTGGTGGCGCCCTGACCGTGGCAAACACTGCCGCAGCTGAGTAACAGCTTGTGAGCGGCGCCGATGCCGCTTACATAGTCTTCAGTTTTCCATTAACGCCGCCCGAGCCGGAAAACGGCCCTGGGCGGCGTTTTCGCAAGAAGAGACCTTTTTTATGGTATCAGCAGCAGAACAAATGGCGGCGAACACCAGCTGGGCCGCTCTTGGCAAAGCCACGGATCTGCGCAACCGCATCCTGTTTACGCTCGGGCTTTTGATTGTCTATCGCCTGGGCACCTATATTCCCGTTCCGGGGATTGATGCGGATGCTCTGCGCCAGTTCATGACCTCGGCAGGGCAGGGCATCGGGGGCATGGTGTCCATGTTCACCGGCGGTGCGCTTGGCCGTATGGGCATCTTTGCACTTGGCATCATGCCCTATATTTCGGCGTCGATCATTGTGCAGCTGCTGACCTCGATGGTCCCGGCGCTCGAACAGCTCAAAAAAGAGGGCGAGCAGGGCCGCAAGAAAATCAACCAATACACCCGTTACGGCACCGTGCTTCTGGCCACGGCGCAGGCCTATGGCCTCGCTGTGTCGCTCGAATCGGGCGATCTGGCGACGGATCCGGGCCTGTATTTCCGTCTCGCTTGCATGATCACGCTGGTCGGCGGCACCATGTTCCTGATGTGGCTCGGCGAGCAGATCACCCAGCGCGGCATCGGCAATGGTATCTCCCTGATCATCTTCGTTGGCATCATCGCCGAGGTGCCCGCCGCAATTGCCCAGTTCCTGGCCTCCGGCCGCTCCGGTGCCATTAGCCCGGCAGTGATTATCGCGGTAATCCTGATGATGATCGCGATCATCATGTTCGTGGTGTTCATGGAACGCGCCCTGCGCAAGATCCACATCCAGTATCCGCGCCGTCAGGTCGGCATGAAGGTCTATGACGGTGGTTCCAGCCACCTGCCGGTCAAGGTGAACCCAGCAGGCGTGATTCCCGCAATCTTCGCTTCGTCCTTGTTGCTGCTGCCGGTGACCATCTCGACCTTCTCGTCGAATGCAACCAGCGGCCCGATCATGTCTTGGCTCTTGGCCAACTTCGGCCCTGGTCAGCCGCTCTACCTGCTGTTCTTCGTCGGCATGATCGTGTTCTTTGCCTATTTCTACACCTTCAACGTGTCCTTCAAACCGGACGAGGTGGCCAATAACCTGAAGAACCAGAACGGTTTTGTCCCCGGCATCCGCCCCGGCAAAAAGACCGCGGAATACCTCGAATATGTGGTCAACCGTGTGCTGGTCCTGGGCTCCGCCTATCTGGCTGCTGTCTGTCTACTGCCGGAAATCCTGCGCGGTCAGCTTGCAATCCCGGTTTACTTTGGCGGTACCTCCGTGTTGATTGTGGTTTCTGTTGTGATGGACACCATTCAACAGGCACAAAGCCACCTGCTTGCGCATCAATACGAAGGTCTCATTGAAAAGAGCCAGCTGCGCGGTCGGAATAAGAAACGGACACGACGGGGACCTGCACGCCGATGAGCAATATTATCCTTCTGGGCCCGCCCGGCGCGGGCAAGGGAACACAAGCCCGTTACCTGGTTGAATCTCGCAATATGGTTCAGCTGAGCACCGGCGACATGCTGCGCGACGCGCAGGCGTCGGGCAGTGAAATGGGCCAGCGGGTCGCCGCAGTGATCGCCCGCGGTGAGCTGGTCACGGATCGCATCGTGATCGGTCTGATCCGTGAGAAGATCGAAGAGGGGGCCGAGGGCGGCTTTATCTTCGACGGCTTCCCCCGCACACTCGCTCAGGCGGATGCGCTGGCGGAACTGCTGCGCGAAACTGGTCAGAAACTGGATGCCGTGATTGAGATGCAGGTGGATGACACCGCATTGGTCGCCCGCATCACAGGCCGCTCCACCTGCGGTGACTGCGGTGAGGTCTATCACGACGAGACCAAACCCTGGCCCGAGGATGGCAAGTGCGCCAATTGCGGTGGTACCAACCAGAAACGCCGCCCGGACGATAACGAGGAAAGCCTCCGCACCCGGCTGATGGAATACTACAAGAAGACCTCGCCGCTGATCGGCTATTACTATGCCAAGGGCAACCTGCAGCGCCTCGACGGTCTGGCTTCGATCGAAGAGGTCCGCAAAAACCTCGGCTGGATCATGGGTGACTGATGGCCTGATCCGTTTGGATTTGAAAACGCCCCGCGCCACACCGGCCGGGGCGTTTTTGTACGTGGTCGCGTGCTGGCAGAAATACCTCACAAATTGCGCTGCGGGAGGTTGACCTTGGGGGAAACTTCGGCCCCAGTCTTGCCGACGGGTTGACCATAGTGCGATTTCCACATAGGGAACCCCATCCCTTCTGGGAATCATCACAGGTGCGTGCAATTTCTGCCGCCCTGACCACCTCGAAATGCTGGACCAACGGGCGACACTGCCAAGGTCAAGCGTTGTGAAAAAAGGTTCCGGCGCTACGGAACCGCAACGAAAAGGAAAGTGACACGTGGCACGTATTGCCGGCGTAAACATCCCGACTGCAAAGCGGGTACCGATCGCCCTCACCTATATCACTGGCATTGGCACGACCTCTGCTGAAGCCATCTGCGAAGCCGTAGGCATCGACGCAACCCGTCGTGTAAACGAGCTGTCCGACGCTGAAGTTCTGGCCGTGCGTGAGCACATCGACGCCAACTACACCGTCGAAGGCGACCTGCGCCGTGAAGTTCAGATGAACATCAAGCGTCTGATGGACCTCGGCTGCTACCGCGGTCTGCGCCATCGTCGTAACCTGCCCGTTCGCGGTCAGCGTACCCACACCAACGCTCGTACTCGCAAAGGCCCCGCAAAGGCCATTGCTGGTAAGAAGAAATAAGGGAGGGTTTGATCAATGGCACGCGATAAGACTCGTACCAAGCGCAAAGAGCGCAAGAACATCGCCTCCGGCGTTGCACATGTGAACTCCTCGTTCAACAACACCAAGATCCTGATCTCGGACGTGCAAGGCAATGCGATTTCCTGGTCCTCCGCAGGCACCATGGGCTTCAAAGGGTCGCGTAAATCGACTCCTTATGCGGCTCAGATGGCTGCTGAAGACGCAGGCAAAAAAGCGCAGGAACACGGCGTTAAAACCCTGGAAGTCGAAGTTCAGGGTCCCGGTTCGGGCCGTGAATCCGCACTGCGCGCTCTGGCCGCAGTGGGCTTCAACATCACCTCGATCCGTGATGTGACCCCGATCGCGCACAACGGCTGCCGTCCGCCAAAGCGCCGTCGCGTCTAAGCGACACTGATTTTTGCTGGGGCTTTGCGATTTCTGCAAGGCCCCAGTACGCCATTTGAAACCTCGGGCGTCTGTACCTTCGGACATGAGGTATAGACAGGAATGGAGGGACCGCATGATCCACAAGAATTGGGCTGAACTGATCAAGCCGACTCAGCTTGACGTGAAGCCGGGCAATGATCCCGCACGCCAGGCCACCGTTGTGGCTGAACCGCTGGAGCGCGGCTTTGGTCTGACACTGGGCAACGCGCTGCGCCGCGTCCTGATGAGCTCGCTGCAAGGCGCCGCCATCACCTCCGTGCAGATCGACAACGTCCTGCATGAATTCTCCAGCGTCGCCGGCGTTCGCGAAGATGTCACCGACATCATCCTGAACCTCAAAGGTGTGTCGCTGCGCATGGAAGTCGAAGGCCCCAAGCGTCTTTCGATCAATGCCAAAGGCCCCGCAGTTGTCACCGCCGGTGACATCTCCGAATCCGCTGGCATCGAAGTGCTGAACCGTGAACACGTGATCTGCCACCTTGATGATGGTGCGGATCTGTTCATGGAACTGACCGTCAACACCGGCAAGGGCTATGTCTCTGCTGACAAGAACAAGCCCGAAGATGCGCCCATCGGTCTGATCCCGATCGACGCCATCTATTCGCCGGTCAAGAAGGTCTCCTATGACGTTCAGCCGACCCGCGAAGGTCAGGTTCTGGACTATGACAAACTGACCATGAAGATCGAAACAGACGGCTCCATCACGCCCGATGACGCGGTCGCTTATGCGGCCCGTATCGTGCAGGATCAGCTGTCGATCTTCGTCAACTTCGACGAGCCGGAATCGGCAAACCGTCAGGACGATGACGACGGTCTCGAGTTTAACCCGCTTCTGCTGAAGAAAGTGGACGAGCTGGAACTGTCCGTACGTTCGGCAAACTGCCTGAAGAACGACAACATCGTCTACATCGGCGATCTCATCCAGAAGACCGAAGCAGAAATGCTGCGCACGCCGAACTTCGGCCGCAAGTCGCTGAACGAGATCAAAGAAGTGCTGTCGGGCATGGGTCTGCACCTTGGCATGGACGTCGAGGACTGGCCGCCGGACAACATCGAAGATCTGGCGAAGAAGTTCGAAGACAGCTTCTAAAAGATTGGGCGGCTTACGGGCCGCCCGAAATGCCCGGATGTGCCGGGGACAACGAGGGCACACGCCCCAAGGTGAGCCGCTGACACGCATCAGCAGCCTGACAAAGCAAAAACGCAGATCAAAGGACTATCAAAATGCGTCACGCACGTGGTTACCGCCGCCTGAACCGTACTCATGAGCACCGTAAGGCCCTGTTCTCCAACATGGCTGGCTCGCTGATCGAGCACGAGCAGATCAAGACAACCCTTCCCAAAGCAAAAGAACTGCGCCCGATCATCGAAAAGATGATCACCCTGGCAAAGCGCGGCGACCTGCACGCCCGTCGTCAGGCCGCGTCCAAGCTGAAGGAAGACAAGGACGTCGCAAAACTGTTCGAGGTTCTGGGCCCGCGCTACAAAGACCGTCAGGGCGGCTATGTCCGTATCCTGAAAGCCGGTTTCCGCTATGGCGACATGGCACCGATGGCGATCATCGAATTCGTTGATCGTGATCGCGATGCCAAAGGCGCCGCCGACAAGGCACGTCTGGCTGAAGCAGAAGCTGCTGCTGACGAATAATCAGATCGGTCATCTGACCGGACCTGACCCCCGCTCTGGCAACAGGGCGGGGGTTTTTCGTTTTCGCACTCCGCGCGGTGGGCTGAAAGTGGGTGGGTGAAAATGCAGCGTTTTTCCCCCGCAAATCCAACCTTGTAAAAGATGCCTCCGGTCCGCATATCCTGTTCACAAGAACAATCGGAGTCGTCATGTTTCGCGCAATCCTGACCGCAGCGGGCCTGTTTTTGGCCACTCAGATCCCCACCACACAGGCGCTCGCAGAGACCCGTGTGCCGCAGAATCAGGCGGAGATTTCCCTCGGCTTCGCACCCTTGGTGAAAGAGGCCGCTCCGGCAGTGGTCAATATCTACGCCAAGATTGTCCATGAACAGCGCCGCACGCCTTTTATGAACGACCCGTTCTTTGATGATTTCTTTCGCGGCCTCTCGAAGCCCCAACCCCGTGTGCAGAACTCCCTCGGCTCTGGGGTGATCCTGTCTGCGGATGGCATTGTGGTGTCGAATTACCACGTTGTGGGCATGGCAACCGACATCCGTGTGGTGACCACAGACCGGCGCGAATATGCGGCACAGGTGGTGCTGGCGGATCAGGCCAGTGACCTGGCCATCTTGCAATTGGAAGAGGCCGAAGACCTGCCCTATCTGGAGCTGCGCGACAGTGACGGGGTTGAGGTGGGTGAGCTGGCGCTGGCCATCGGCAATCCCTTCGGCGTTGGTCAGACCGTCAGCAGCGGGATCGTCTCCGGTCTGGCGCGCAGCGGCGCGGCGACAGGGGAGGGGATTGGCTATTTCATCCAGACAGATGCGCCGATCAACCCCGGTAACTCTGGCGGGGCGCTGATTGATGTGAATGGTGACCTAATCGGCATCAACACCCGTATCGTGACCCGCTCCGGCGGCTCAAATGGTATCGGCTTTGCCATCCCCGCCAATTTGGTGCGCGCGTTTATGCGACAGGCCGATCAGGGCGCCGAGGAATTCCAGCGCCCCTGGGCTGGCATGATGGGGCAGCCGGTGGATGCGGATCTGGCGGCCTCGCTGGGGATGGACCTGCCGGAGGGGATGGTGATCTCCGAACTGCACCCCTCCAGCCCTTTCACCAAGGCGGGGTTTGAGGTGGGCGATGTGATCCTTGACGTGGCCGGGCAGGTGGTGAACTCCCCGTCGGAGATGGTGTTCCGCATGTCCGTTACCGGGCTCGGCGATACGGCCGAGATCACCCGTTTGCGGGCAGGCGAACGCGAGGTGTTGACAGTCGAGATGATGCTGGCCCCGGATGAGCCACCTGCCAACCCGCTCAGCCTTGATAAAAACACGCCGCTGCCGGGACTGACGGTCGCGCGGATCAATCCGCAATCGATCCTGCGGTTCCAGCTGCCTTTGTCCTCTGACGGGGTGGTGATCACCGACCCCGGCGCCTATGGCGGCCGCGTCGGTCTGCGCGCAGGAGATATCATTCTGGGCATCAACAATGAGGTGATTGCCTCGCCCTCCGATGTGTCTGACGTGCTGGCGACCGTCGGCCGTTGGATGAAGGTCGATCTCAACCGGCAGGGCCAGCGCGTCTCGCTGCGCTACCGGCTCTGATCATGGCGGATCTCTTTGACAGTGGCGATGCCGCCCCCCGCCCGGACCCGCAATCGGAGGTGAACCGCCCGCTGGCGGATCGCCTGCGTCCGCAGTCGCTGGCAGAGGTGATCGGTCAGGCGCAGGTCCTTGGTGAGGAGGCGCCGCTTGGGGTGATGCTGGCCTCCGGCTCGCTCTCGTCGCTGATCTTCTGGGGGCCGCCCGGTGTGGGCAAGACCACCATCGCGCGGCTTCTGGCGCGAGAGACGGATCTGCATTTTGTGCAGATCTCAGCCATTTTCACCGGCGTGCCGGATCTGAAGAAAGTGTTCGAGGCGGCCAAGATCCGCCGCCAGAACGGGCAGGGCACGCTGCTCTTCGTGGATGAGATCCATCGCTTCAACAAAGCCCAGCAGGACGGGTTCCTGCCGCATATGGAGGATGGCACCATCCTCTTGGTCGGGGCCACGACCGAGAACCCGAGTTTTGAGCTGAACGCCGCTGTGCTGAGCCGCGCGCAGGTCTTGGTGCTGGAGCGCTTGTCGCTTACGGACTTGGAACGGCTGACCCAGAGGGCGGAGCAGGAACTGGATCGCGCCCTGCTGCTGACCACGGATGCGCGGGACGCCTTGCAGGAGATGGCCGATGGCGACGGGCGCGCCCTGCTGAACCTGATCGAACAGGTTGCGGCCTGGAAGGTGGAGAGCCCGCTGGGGCGTGAGGCGCTGGCCGCACGGCTGATGCGGCGGGCGGCGAAATACGACAAATCCGGTGATGAGCATTACAATCTGATTTCCGCGCTGCATAAATCCGTGCGCGGTTCGGACCCGGACGCAGCCCTTTATTGGTTCGCCCGCATGCTGGAGGGGGGAGAGGATCCCCGATACCTGGCCCGCCGCCTGACCCGGATGGCGGTTGAGGATATCGCCCTTGCCGACCCGCAGGCGCAGGGCATCTGCATTCAGGCTTGGGAAACCTATGAGCGTCTGGGCAGCCCAGAGGGCGAGCTGGCGCTGGCGCAGGCGGTGATTTATCTGGCCCTCGCGCCGAAAACCAACGCCGGCTACATGGCCTATAAGGCGGCGCGCCGGCTGGCGAAACAGACCGGCAGTGCGCCGCCGCCGAAACATATTCTGAATGCGCCGACCAAGCTGATGAAATCGCAAGGCTACGGTGACGGCTATGACTACGACCACAACGCGGCAGATGGGTTTTCTGGACAGAACTACTTTCCCGACGATGTGCCACGTCCGGTGCTATATCAGCCGGTTGAGCGCGGGTTCGAGCGCGAGTTAAAGCGCCGGACCGAGTATTTCGCCAATTTGCGCGCCAAACGGAACAGCTGATCCGGCTTTGCGGGGCAAAGCCGGTGCCTGCGGCGCGAGTATTTTGGGAAAGGTGACGGGCCTGCGCCGCTGCGCAATGCTGCCATGCTTGCGCAAAACTTGACATCCATGCGCCAGCCGGCGACAGACCGTTGATGGTTTTTTCGGTTCTATATGTGGCCTTGGGCGGCGCGATCGGTGCCGCCTGCCGCTATCTGGCCGGTTTGGGGATGTCCCGCCTTTTTGGGGCGGGAGAATTTCCGGTGGCGATTCTGACGGTGAATGTGATCGGCTCCTTTCTTATGGGCGCCTTTATTGTCACGGCCGCCCATAAGGGGCTGACCCACCTGAGCCCGTTTGTGATGACTGGCCTTCTGGGCGGTTTCACAACGTTTTCGGCCTTCTCGCTTGAGACGGCCACCCTGATCGAGCGCGGCGCCTTCGGGCAGGCTGCGCTCTATGTGCTGTTGTCCGTGGGCCTGTCGGTCGGCGGGCTGTTTTTCGGCCTGATGGCCGCCAGAGGAGTGTTCGCATGAGCGGCGTACAGATGATTACCGTCAGTGAAGACGATGCAGACCAGCGTATTGACCGCTGGCTGCGGCGGCTGTTCCCGCATGTGAGCCAGGGGCGGATCGAGAAGATGTGCCGCAAGGGCGAATTGCGTCTGGATGGAGGCCGGGTGAAGGCCAACAGCCGCGTCGCCGCCGGGCAGGTGGTGCGTGTGCCGCCGCTTGGCGCAAGCGATCTGAAACCGGCAGAGGCGCCGAGCTACCGGATTTCCGAAGCGGACGCCAAGATGATCCGGGGCTGTGTGATCTACAAGGACGATGCCGTCATCGTGTTGAACAAACCCGCGGGTCTGGCGGTGCAGGGCGGCAGCGGGACCACCAAACATGTCGACGGGCTGAGTGCGGCCTTGCAGTTCGATGCGGAGGAAAAGCCGCGTCTGGTGCATCGTTTGGACAAGGACACTTCAGGTGTGCTGGTGCTGGCGCGCACCCGCCTCGCGGCGCAGTCGCTGACCGCAGCCTTCCGGCATCGCGCCACCCGCAAGATCTATTGGGCGCTGGTGGCCGGGGTGCCGACGCCCTATCTTGGTGAAATCAAATGCGGGCTGGTGAAGGCGCCGGGACACGGCAAATCGGGCGAGGGCGAGAAAATGATCGCCATCCATTCCAATGAGGTGGACAGCACACCCGGCGCCAAACGCTCGCACACCCATTACGCCACGCTCTACCGTGTGGCCAGCCGTGCGGCCTGGGTTGCGATGGAGCCGATCACAGGCCGTACCCATCAGCTGCGCGCGCATATGGCGGAAATCGGTCACCCGATTGCCGGTGACGGCAAATACGGTGGCTCCAGTCAGGAAAACCTCGGCGATGGCTGGGGCGCGCAGCTGGGGGGGATTATCTCCAAGAAGCTGCATTTGCACTGCCGCCGTATGGCGTTTGAGCATCCGACCACGAAAAAGCCGCTGTCGATCACAGCACCTTTGCCCGATCACATGAAGGACAGCTGGGACACCTTTGGCTGGTCCGAAGATCTGGCAGCAGAAGATCCGTTTGAGAGCCTGCAATAAGGGGCTGCACAGATGAGTGGTGAGTTGCGTCTGATCCTGTTTGATGTGGATGGTACCCTGGCGGACAGCCAGGGCGCGATCACCTCGGCGATGGCGGCCGCCTTTGACGGGGCCGGACTGGCGGCGCCCAACCGGACGGAGATTCTGTCGATCGTCGGCCTGTCGCTGCCCTTGGCAATTGTCGAACTGGCCCCGGCGCTGGATGCCAGTGTTCAGGCAGAGTTGGTTGAGGGCTATAAGTCTGCCTACAAATCCGCCCGCATGGCTGCGGGCGCAGGGCATTCGCCGCTCTATTCCGGGGCGGCAGAGGTGCTGGCGGAGCTGAATGCCGTGCCGCACTACCTGCTGGGGGTAGCCACTGGCAAATCTCAACGTGGATTGGATGCGCTGATCGAGGCGCATGAGCTGCGGTGTTTCGTAACCCGCCAATGTGCGGACCACCACCCGTCAAAGCCGCATCCGTCCATGGTTCTGCGGGCGATGGCAGAGACCGGGGTATTGCCTGAGCATACCGTGATGATCGGCGACACCAGTTTTGACATCGATATGGGCCGGGCCGCCGGCGTGCGCACCATCGCGGTGAGCTGGGGATTCCACCCCGCTGACCAGCTGGGGGCGGATCACATTATCGACAGCTTCGCCGACCTGGCGCCGCTGTTACAGCACATCTGGAAAGACTGACGATATGAGCGAGTGGAAACAAAAGCGATTCTGGAAAACCGTCTCAGTGGCCGAAACCGAGGATGGGTTTGCGGTGGAATTGGACGGGCGGCGCGTAAAAACTCCGGCAAAAGCTGCGCTTTCTGTTCCGGGTCGCGAAATGGCCGAGGCAATTGCGGCGGAATGGAACGCGCAGACCGAATCAGTTAACCCAAACACCATGCCAGTGACCCGTTCGGCCAATGCCGCAATCGACAAGGTGACACATCAGCACGCCGCCGTTGCGGATATGCTGGCCGAATACGGTGATTCCGATCTTTTGTGCTATCGCGCGGAGATGCCGGTTGAGCTGGTGCAGCGCCAGGCCGAAATCTGGGATCCGGCGCTGGAGTGGGCGGCAGACGTGCTCCGCGCCCGTTTGGAGCCGCGTTCCGGGATATTGCATGCACCGCAAAACCCCGAGGCGCTGGCGCGGTTGCGCGGCTTAGTCCATGAAATGACACCATTTCAGCTGGCTGCTTTCCATGATCTGGTAGCAATGTCGGGGTCTCTGATCCTTGGGTTCGCAGCGGCAAAAGGCTGGCGCCCAGCCGAACAGATCTGGGAAATGTCTCGGCTGGATGAACTGTGGCAGGAGCAGCAATGGGGCCAGGACGAAGAGGCCCAGGCCACTGCTGACCTGAAACGCCATGCCTTTTTACACGCTAAACGGTTCTATGATTTTTCCTGTTAGCGCAATATATTACCGAGATTGCCGCGCAGCCGCAAAAATCGTTCGTGCCCACGAAAATGTTCGGCATGCGCCCATCGAAATTCCTGATCCCGCACTTGACGTTTGTTGATGAATGCGACCACACTCGATCGCGAAATGGGCAAAACCCTGTTTCAACACCTATCTCCGGCATGGCTGGTGCCGGGCAAAAAGAGCCGCCAAATAGGCGGACAATCAGGAAGAGGTAAACATGAAGAATAAGGTAATTTTGGGTGCGCTGACTGTTGCTGGTCTGGCCGCCGGTGCCGCTGCGGCGGGAACGCTGGATGACGTCAAGGCCCGTGGCAAGCTGAACTGCGGCGTGACCACTGGTCTGGTCGGCTTTGCAGCGCCCAATGCCAATGGCGAATGGGAAGGTTTTGACGTTGCTGTCTGCCGCGCGGTTGCTGCGGCTGTACTGGGCGACTCGACCGCCGTTGAATTCGTGCCGACCACCGGCAAAACCCGCTTCACCGCTCTGGCCTCCGGCGAGATCGATATGCTGGCGCGGAACACCACCTGGACCTTCAGCCGCGATGTCGACCTGAAGTTCGAATTTGTTGGTGTGAACTACTACGACGGTCAGGGCTTCATGGTTCCCAAGGAATTGGGCGTGTCCTCCGCGAAGGAACTGGATGGCGCGACCGTCTGTATCCAGACCGGTACCACAACCGAGCTGAACCTGGCGGATTTCTTCCGTTCCAACAACATCAGCTATGAGCCGGTTCCGATCGAAACCAACGCTGAAGCGCAGCAGCAGTACCTGGCAGGCGCCTGTGACGTCTACACCACCGACGCGTCTGGTCTGGCGGCAACCCGCGCGACCTTTGATGATCCTTCGGCGCATGTTCTGCTGCCCGAAATCATCTCCAAAGAGCCGCTGGGCCCGCTGGTTCGTCACGGCGACCATGAGTGGGGCGACGTTGTCCGCTGGAGCCTGAACGCACTGGTCGCAGCTGAAGAGCTGGGCGTGACCTCCGCCAATATCGGCGAGATGGCTGCAGGTACCGAGAACCCGGAAATCAACCGTCTGCTGGGCACCGAAGGCACCCTGGGCGAAATGCTGGGTCTGTCGGCTGACTGGGCGAAAAACGCCATCGGCGCCGGCGGCAACTACGGCGAAGTCTTTGCGAAGAACATCGGCGAAGACACTCCGATTGGTCTGGCACGCGGTCTGAACGCACAGTGGACCGAAGGCGGCCTGCTCTACGCACCGCCCTTCCGCTAAGAACGACTGAGGAAAGGGCGCAGGACCAACCTGCGCCCTTTTTTCCTACCGACCTATCCTAACAAAAACGCTTGAGGTCTGACGCGAGCAGGGAACCAACCCCGCCGATCAGTTGACCTATAAGCCACGGGGATCACACATTCATGTCAACTCTCACTGACCCTCCAAAGGCACAGTTTCAGCTGTCCATGTTGGTCAACGATACCCGCTATCGTTCGTTGACCTTCCAGGCGATTGCTGCACTGGTTCTGGCCTTGGCCATCTGGTATCTGGGGAACAACCTTATTCAGAACCTGCGGGCCGCGGGTCTGAATATTTCATACGGGTTCCTTGGGGATCCATCCGGTTACGACATCAACCAGCGTCTGATCGAATACGACAGCCAGTCCAGCCACGCGCGTGCGGCGGTTGTTGGTGTTCTGAACACGCTGCTGGTGGCCGTTCTTGCCTGTATCACCGCCACCATCTTTGGTGTGATTGCGGGTGTTCTGCGCCTGTCGAACAACTGGCTCGTCTCCAAATTGATGGCCGTTTATGTGGAAATCTTCCGCAATATTCCGGTTCTGATCTGGATCATCATCATTTTCACCGTCATGACCGCCGTGATGCCGGGGCCTCGGGAATTCCGGGGTGACAACGCCACGTCGAGCATGCTGTTTGACCTCTTCGCCTTTACCAACCGTGGTGTCTATATCCCGATGCCCTGGTTCGAGAGCGGTTTCTTCGCCTCCGGTGCGTTGAACTGGCTGGTGATCATCGCAGTGTTGGTCGGGTCCTTCCTTGTGATGCGCAGGGTCGAGACCAACGCGACCAAAACGCAGGAAAAAACCGGCGTACGTCCCAACACCAAGCTGATTGCCCTGGGCGTCTGGCTGGTGCCACTGGCGCTGGTCCTGTTTGTCATGGGCCTGTCCTGGGAAGTGCCTGAGCTGAAAGGCTTCAACTTCAAGGGCGGTATCAAGATTGGCGGACCGCTGATTGCCCTGTGGTTTGCTCTGTCGATCTACACCGGTGCCTTCATCGCGGAAAACGTGCGCGCGGGTATTCAGGCGATCAACAAGGGTCAGACTGAGGCTGCCGCAGCACTGGGTCTGCGTCCGGGCCGGATTATGAACCTCGTGGTGCTGCCGCAGGCGCTGCGCGTCATTATTCCGCCGCTGATCTCCAACTTCCTCAACATCACCAAGAACTCCTCGCTGGCGATTGCTGTGGGCTATGCCGACATCACCGCGACCCTGGGCGGCATTACGCTGAACCAGACCGGCCGCGCCATCGAATGCGTGCTGCTGCTGATGTTGTTCTATCTCACCGCGTCGCTGCTCATCTCTATGGTGATGAACGTCTACAACGCATCTGTGAAACTGAAGGAGCGCTGAGACATGAGCGATACACACGCACAAACTGTCGCCTTTGTCCGCGAAACCCAGATCCCACCGGCGCCGCCGCCGGGCCGCGAGACCGGGGTCTATAAATGGATGCGCGAGAACCTGTTCTCCAGCATCCCCAATTCGATCCTGACCCTGGCGGCGCTGGCGCTGATCTATGCTCTGCTGAGCAGCACCCTGCCGTGGTTGCTGAATGGCGTCTGGACCACCAACTCTCTCGCGGAATGTCGTGAGGTTCTGGATGGCAAGGTTGGCGCCTGCTTCTCAGTTCTCACTGAGCGTTGGAACCAGCTGCTCTATGGCTTCAAATATCCGGGCACGGAATATTGGCGCCCAAATCTTGCATTGGTGTTGTTGCTGGTCGCATTGGCACCCGTGCTGTTCTTTGATCTGCCGCGCAAGCTCCTGGCCTTCACCGCAATCTATCCTTTCCTGGCCTTCTGGTTGATCTGGGGTGGTTCCATCCTGGTGCCGATCGTTGCCCTGCTTGGCTTTGTTGCTGCCGGGTTCGTGTTTCAGAAATTCGGTAAGGGCAGCTTTGCTCTTGGGTTCTTCGGTGCGATTGTTGCGGCGATCGTGGTCTGGAATGTCGGCGGCTTTCTGATCCCGGAAGGGGCGTCTGACAACGCGATGCTGTCGGCTGTGCCCTCGCGGGATTTGGGCGGCTTCATGCTGAACATGATGCTGGGTGTCACCTGTGTGTCGCTGTCGGTGCCGCTTGGTATCGCGCTGGCACTGGGGCGTCAGTCCAACATGCCTCTGATCAAGTGGATCTGCGTCGTTTTCATCGAATTCGTGCGTGGCGTGCCGCTGATCACCCTGTTGTTCGTGGCATCTGTGATGCTGTCCTACTTCTTCCCGCCAGATGCCACCGTGGACCTGTTCCTGCGCGTGGTCATCATGATCACCCTGTTCTCTGCGGCCTATATCGCCGAAGTGATCCGGGGCGGTCTGGCCGCGCTGCCCAAGGGGCAGTATGAAGCAGCAGACAGTCTGGGGCTGGATTATCCGCAGGCGATGCGCCTGATCATTCTGCCGCAGGCCCTGAAGATCTCGATCCCCGGTATCGTGAACGTGGCCGTCGGCCTGTTCAAGGATACCACGCTGGTGTCGGTCATCTCGATGTTCGACCTGGTGGGCATGATCCGTGGCCCAATCCTCGCCTCCACTGAGTGGAACGGCGTTTATTGGGAACTCCTCGGCTTTGCCGCCTTCCTGTTCTTCATCGTCTGCTACGGCATCTCTCAATACTCACAGTGGCTCGAGCGTCGTCTCGCCACCGATCACCACTAAGGAGTTCAACATATGTCTGAACTTATGTCCGACCGCGCCATCGACCGCTCCAAAATGCAGGTGAGCGACGAGGTTGCTATCGAAATCAACAATATGAACAAGTGGTATGGCTCGTTCCATGTGTTGCGCGACATCAATTTGACCGTCAATCAGGGCGAGCGGATCGTGATCGCGGGACCGTCGGGGTCCGGCAAATCCACCCTGATCCGCTGCCTCAACGCGCTGGAAGAGCACCAGCAGGGCAAGATCATGGTGGATGGCACAGAACTGTCCAACGATCTCAAGAATATCGACAAGATCCGGTCCGAGGTTGGCATGGTGTTCCAGCACTTCAACCTGTTCCCGCATCTGACGATCTTGGAGAATTGCACCCTGGCGCCGATCTGGGTGCGCAAGACGCCCAAGAAAGAAGCCGAAGAGCGGGCGATGCACTTCCTGGAGAAGGTGAAGATCCCCGACCAGGCGCATAAATATCCCGGCATGCTCTCCGGTGGCCAGCAGCAGCGTGTGGCGATTGCCCGCTCGCTGTGCATGATGCCGCGGATCATGCTGTTTGATGAACCGACGTCGGCACTGGACCCGGAGATGATCAAAGAGGTGCTCGACACCATGATCGAGCTCGCGGAAGAAGGCATGACCATGCTCTGCGTGACGCATGAGATGGGCTTTGCCCGTCAGGTGGCGAACCGCGTGATCTTCATGGATGCGGGGCAGATCGTGGAGCAGAATGAGCCGGAAGAGTTCTTCAACAACCCGCAGAGCGAGCGTACCAAGCTGTTCCTGAGCCAGATCCTCGGCCACTGAGGTCTGTCTGCTATGATATTGAAAAGGCCGGGCGTCTGCCCGGCCTTTTTTGGTTTGTGGCCCTGGCTAGGGCAGTGTCAGGGAGCACCGGCAGGGGACGCTGCCCCCTGACCCCCGGAGTATTTATCGGAAAGATGACGGGGCGGCGTTGCGCAGAGGTTAGCCGTGGTGTGCAAAGATCTCGCTGGTGCCATCTGCGCGGATCAGCAACGTGGCGAAGGGGTCTGTGTCGTCGCCCATCTCCATGCCGGGAGAGCCGATCGGCATGCCGGGCACGCTGAGGCCGCGGGCACCCGGGCGTTCGGCGAGAAGGCGGCTAATATCTTGTGCGGGCACATGGCCTTCGATCACATAGCCCGCGATTATTGCAGTGTGGCAGGAGGCCAGCGCATCGGTGATGCCAAGCCGGGATTTCATCTGCCAGAGCTGATCGTCGCTGACATTCCGGACATCTGTCTGGAAGCCTGAGGTGGTGAGGTGGTCCACCCAACCGGTGCAACAGCCGCAGCTTGGGGACTTCATCACCTCTATCATCGGGGTGGCGTCTGTGACGGCCCATGCGCCTGTAGCGAGGGGTAGCGTGGCGGTCGCAGTGAGCAGAAAGGATCGGCGGTTCATCTCAAAGGGGCTCTATATGCGGTGGTCTCAAGTCCCCCAGATGGTAGGGGATATCCGCAAAAGGGGGCGAAGGGGTTCCCGTGTGGGAGCGACAGGATGCCACAGATGCGGTGGCCGCAGCGCCGCGCTAGCGGCGCCACGCCCAACGGGAGCGGTTGCATGGTGATGCAGCCGTGACGGGCGGGAGGCCTGCGGGTGCGGCGCTGTCAGGTCTGGGGTCAGGCGCCCAGCAATTCACGCGGGACAGTGAACTCTGCCACCTTGCCGCTGCTCCACGTCAGATCGGCCCAGCTGTCGATGTCGAAACGGGCGATCAGAGTGGCGCCGGTAGGGAAGTCGTCAAACCGGGAATGATCCGGCGGGTGGCGGACAATGGAATGGGCAAAGGCGGCCAGTCCGGGGTTGTGGCCCAGAATCAGCACCCGCTTGTGTTCGGCCTCACGCAGCACCTGAAACAAGATCTCCGCGCTGGCATGATAGAGCCGTTCGATGAAAACCGCAGGCGCCCCAAGCTCCATCAGATCACAGGTCTCGCGGGTGCGCTGCGCCGAGGAGGAGATCACTTGATCCGGGATCATCCCGATTTCGCGCAACCAGGTGCCGACGGCCGCGGCGGAATGGCGGCCACGGTTGTTCAGCGGGCGGGCGTGGTCGCTGGGGGCGGAAGTATCCCAAGCGGATTTGGCGTGGCGGGTCAGGATCAGCGTGCAGGTCATTTTATGTGAAAATACCTCATGTGATGGGCGGATTGCGCCGGGAGACGGTCAGCGCCTGCGCTCAATGGGCAGGCGCGGCGGGCGAGGCAGCCATCGGACAGGCAGGGCGCACCTGCGGGGCTGTCTAGATGGTCATGGCAGGCTGCCAGATCATAGGGGCCACCATCGTTCAGGGCGGCCACCGGGCAGGTGGTCAGGCAGGGGCGGGCATCGCAGCTGAGGCAGGGCGTCTGGGCCCGTGGTGCAGGCGGCAGGTCCAGAGGAGTGGTGAAATAAAGCGCACCGCGAAAGGAAATCATCATACCGTAGCGATCATGCACCAGCATTTGCGACGGGGATGTGAAACAGCGGCCCGTTGCCAGCGCCCAGTCCACAAACGGCGCATAGGGCGGGCCTGTGAAGGGGAAGGCCGGTGTGGCCTGCCATGATTCTGCCAATGCGGTGATGACGCGGCGCGACCAGCGGTCAACCGGGTCGGCAGCGCCGTCCTGCGCCTCTGGGCTGCCGCGAAAGTGTGTCCAGAAGGACTGCGCCGTGCCCAGCAGGATCAGCGTGCCATGGGGGATGCCGGGGGCGGCATCCACGGGCAAGGAAGCGCCGGGGAAGCGAGACATGTCTGCAGGTGAGGGATGAAAGCCGCCGTAGATATCCAACCCAAGCCTTTCGGCGGCGTTTTGCAGCCGGGCGTAACCTCGGGTGGTCTCAACAGGGTCAGCGACAGGTGCCGCTGCTAAATCCATGGCAACGGCCCTGTCCGTGTCGGGGGGGCTGGTCATGGCTCCAGTCTAGCGCAGTTTGGCCAGTTTCCCTAAGGGGATTTCACTGTCGCCAATTGGGCGTAAAGCGCGCCGAAGCAATCAAGTAAAGCTCAGGGGCGGATCATCGACCCGGCCCCGTGGTCGGTGAACAGCTCCAGCAGCACCGCGTTGGGCACCCGTCCGTCGACGATGGTACAGGCCCGCACACCGCTGCGGACGGCCGACAGTGCGGTTTCGGTTTTCGGGATCATGCCGCCGATGATCACACCGTCGCGGGTCATCGCCTCGACGTCGGCGGCTTTCAACTCTGTAACCACCTCACCTGCGCCGTTCTTGACGCCGGAGACATCAGTGAGCAGCAGCAGCCGGTCGGCCTTCAACGCGGAGGCAATGGCCCCAGCGGCGGTGTCGCCATTGATGTTGAAGGTCTCGCCATTGGGGCCTGCGCCAATGGGGGCAATGACCGGGATCATGTCCTGTTCAAACAGGTGGTGGAGCACGGAGGGGTCCATCTGCGACGGGGTCCCGACAAAGCCGAGATCCGGGTCCGCCTGAGTGCAGGTGATGAGATTTGCATCCTTGCCCGAAAGGCCAACACCGGCGCCGCCTTGACGGTTGATCGCCTGCACGATGCGTTTGTTCACCACGCCGGACAGCACCATTTCGACCACATCCATGGTGGCAGCATCGGTGACCCGCTTGCCGTTCACGAAATCGGATTTGATCTGCAGTTTTTCCAGCATGGCATTGATCATCGGGCCGCCGCCATGAACGATAACCGGATTCACCCCGACCTGCCGCAACAGCACGATGTCGCGGGCAAAGGTTTCCATCGCCTCGTCGCTGCCCATGGCGTGGCCACCCAGTTTGATCACGACGATGGCACCGTCATAGCGCTGCAGATAAGGCAGGGCGCTTGAGAGGGTCTCGGCTGTAGCAATCCAATCGCGGTTCATGTCTTGTTTCTTCATCGTTGCAATCCCTGGAACTGGCCGCAGCAAACGGCGCAGGCGTGGGCCATGTGTTACGCGGTTCTGCTCGCTGTGCCAAGCATCGGGCAGAGTATTCGCCCCATTGCAGTTGCCTGTTGGGGTGCTAGGTTCGCCTCAACGTGCCGATGATGTGGCGCCGATCGTCTGACTGTCAGACGGAACCTCGGGACTGGCTTTGGGCCAAGGATGGTAACATGCGCAAGAAGACCCTGTTGTTGACCGGTGCAAGCCGGGGCATCGGCCATGCGACGGTGCAGCGGTTCAATGCCGAAGGCTGGCGGGTGATCACCTGTTCGCGCCAGCCCTTTCCTGCCGAATGCCCCTGGGGGGGAGGGCAGGAAAACCATGTGCAGGTGGACCTCTCCGACCCGACGGACACCATCAACAAGGTGGGGGAAATACAGGAGCTGCTGAACGGGCAGCTGGATGCGCTGGTCAACAATGCCGGCGTGTCGCCCAAGGGACCAAAGGGCGAGCGGCTGAGCACGCTGGACACCGACCTGATGACCTGGGGTAAGGTATTCCACGTGAATTTCTTTGCCTCTGTGGTGCTGGCACGGGGACTGAAGGATGAGCTGGCCGCGGCCAAGGGATCTGTTGTCAATGTAACGTCGATTGCGGGCAGCCGGGTGCATCCCTTTGCCGGGGCGGCCTATGCCACATCGAAGGCGGCCCTGGCGGCGCTGACGCGCGAGATGGCCCATGATTTCGGCCCACTCGGGGTGCGGGTCAATGCGATTGCGCCGGGGGAGGTGGAGACCGCGATTCTGTCGCCGGGCACCGACAAGATCGTGAAGAAACTGCCGCTGCAGCGTCTGGGCCAGCCGGAGGAGGTGGCCGCGGCGATCTACTATCTGTGTTCGGACCAAAGCTCTTATATCTCGGGCGCGGAGATTGAGGTGAACGGCGCCCAACACGTCTGATATCGGCTCTACCTTGCGGGTTAGACACAAAACACCCCCGGATCAGCGGATCAGCGGATCACGGGGGCGTTTGTCATATCACTGAAAGGAAGCTGGCGTCATTCCAGCCCGGCGATGATGGACCGCAGGGTGGCGATACCGTCGCCCTTCTCCGAGGAGGTCAGAACAATCTCGGGATAGGCGGCAGGGTGTTTGGACAGGGCGCTGCGCACCTGTTCCATCACCGCGGCGCGGTCCTTGTCCTTGACCTTATCCGCCTTGGTCATCACGCATTGGAAGGTTACGGCAGAGCTGTCCAACCGGGTCATGATCTCGTCATCGACCTTTTTGATACCATGGCGGCTGTCGATCAGCACAAAGGCGCGGCGCAGGGTCTGGCGTCCGGAGAGATATTGTTTCAGCAGGCGCTGCCATTTCTCCACCACAGGCAGAGGCGCATTGGCGTAGCCATAGCCGGGCAAGTCGACCAGATAAAGCTCCGGGCCTTGGGTGAAATAGTTGATTTCCTGCGTGCGCCCCGGCGTGTTGGAGGCACGGGCCAGACCTTTGGTGCCGGTGAGGGCGTTGATCAGGCTGGATTTGCCCACATTGGAGCGGCCAGCAAAGCAGACCTCGATGCGGTCGGCAGGCGGCAGGCCGGACATCGCAACCACGCCTTTGACAAATTCCGATTGTCCGGCAAACAGCTTGCGACCCTTCTCGGTCATGATTTCATCTGGCGTCTCGGCCAGGGGGAACGGCATCTGCATCAGAGCACCTTTACAGTATCGCCGACGCGGATCGCGCCGTCTTGGATGACCTCTGCATAGACAGCAAAGTCCTGATGACCCCAGCTCTCGCGCAGGGTCTTCAGCGTATCGGCGTCGCGGACGCCGGTCTCGGGGTTGGTTGTGGTTGCAAGGCAGCGCACGGTGCGCTCGCGGACGGTCAGCACCGCCTCGCCAATCTGGACATTGCGGCCGATCCAGTCGTTTTCCTCCCAGGCGGTGCCTGTGTCGAACCAGATGTTGCCGCGCCAGCGCTGCGGGGACAGCGGATTGCCGATGGCGGTCTCCACCGCGCGGTGAGAGGCCCAGTTGCACAGGCTGATCGACGGGAAATCGCTGTCGGTCATGCCCCGTCCCGGCACCCGCAGAATACGGGCGGAGGCGGCGCGATCTTCGGGCATCAGGGGGCGTACCCAGTCAAGGAACCGGGGCAGGTCAGCCGCGCTATCAGGATTGAAGGTTAGCGCATCCTGCGTCGGGTGGGTCAGTGTCACCGCGCCCTTAGCCGCATCGTAAACGGCCTCAATCGCCATCAGCTGTGGGGCCTTGGCCACACGGCTGAAGTTGGCGCAGGGCACCCAGGCGCTGCCGTCAGCCTTGGAGGCCTCATGGGCAACCGCCCAAACGCGATCGCCGGGCAGACACTGCCCGGCGACCAAAGAGGCGCTCTCCAGCGGCTCCCGACCATGTGATTTGATCGGATGCCGCCAGATATGAGTTATGCCTTCGCTCATTTCTTTTCAGCCTTCGGCGTCTTTTTGAAGCCAGATTTGATATTGCCGAACACATCGGGTTTGTAGCCGTGGCTGCGCATAATCAAATACTGCTGGGTAAAGGTGATGGTGTTGTTCGCAATCCAGTAAACCACCAGACCCGAGGCAAACCCGCCCAGCATGAACATGAAGACCCAAGGCATCCAGGCAAAGATCATCTGCTGAGTCGGATCGGTCGGCGCCGGGTTCAGTTTCTGCTGCAACCACATGGAGATACCCAGAAGGATCGGCAGAATCCCGATGAAGATCGTCGCCATCAGCGTGCCTTCGACCGGGGCGGCAAAGGGCAGCAGGCCGAAGAGGTTCATGATCGAGGTCGGATCTGGCGCGCTCAGATCCTGAAACGGACCAAAGAACGGCGCGTGACGCAACTCGAGCGTGACGAAAATCACCTTGTAGAGCGAGAAGAAGATCGGGATCTGGATCAGGATCGGCAGACAGCCGGCGGCCGGGTTGACCTTTTCCTTCTTGTAGAGCGCCATCATCTCCTGCTGGAGCTTCTGACGGTCGTCGCCCGCTTTCTCCTTGATCTCCTCCATCCGCGGCTGCAGCTCTTTCATCTTCGCCATGGAGGCATAAGATTTATACGCCAACGGGAAGACCAGAAGCTTGATCAACACGGTCAGGCCGATGATCGCCCAGCCCATGTTGCCGATCAGGGCGTTCAGCCAGTGCAGAACCGCAAAGATCGGTTTGGTCAGGAAGAAGAACCAACCCCAGTCGATGCTGTCGAGGAAGCCCTCGATGCCGTCTTTCTGGTAGCCGCGAATGGTGGCCCATTCCTTGGCGCCGGCAAACAGCATGGTGGTGGCTTCAGAGGTGTCGCCATCCGCCACGGTGACGGTCGGCAGCACGATATCGGTCTGATAGATCTCGCGACGCTCGTCGAATTTGGCGATGGAACGGAAGGCCTGACCCGGCTCTGGCACCAGGGTCGACATCCAGTAGTGGTCGGTGAAACCGATCCAGCCATTGGTTTCAACCTGGGTCACCTCGGCGCGGGCACCGCTGCGGGCGTCCGCCTCGAAATCGGTCATGTCGTCATAGTCGATTTCGGCGAGGGTGCCGTCCGCCATGCCAATCACGCCCTCATGCAGGATGAAGAAGTTCTTCAGATCCTGCGGCTCGCCATGGCGGGCCAGCGTGCCGTAAGGCGCCAGCGCGACGGTGTTGCCGGAGGCGTTGGTGACCGATTGCGTGATGGTGAAGAGATAATCCTGATCAACCGCGATGGTGCGGTTGAAGGTCAGACCCTTGCCATTGTCCCAGGTCAGGGTGACCGGGCTGTCCGGCGTCAGGGTTGCGTCACCTTCGGCCTGCCACAGGGTGTTGGCACCGGGCACATCATCAGGGCCAAGACCAGCACCCGGCGCCCAGCCATAGAGCGCGTAATAGGCGTTCGGATCACCGGCGGGGGACAGCATCTTGACGATGGCGGCATCCTCTTCCAGCGAGACGCGGTAGTCCTTGAGGGACAGGTCGTCAAGACGCCCACCTAGCAGGGAGATGGTGCCGGAGACGCGGGGCGTGTCGATGGTGAGACGCGGCGCATCGGCGACCGCGTCTGCCTCAGCGGTGACAGCGGCGCCTTCGCTGCCAGCTGCGGGGCTGGCGGCGGCTGGCGCGGTCACGACGTCGCCCGCAGGCGCAGTCTCGGCCACAACAGCGTCCGGCTGGGGCTGCGGTTCTGGCGGTGGGAAAAAGACATACCACCCCAGAATCACCAGGAAGCTAAGCGCGGTTGCGAGAAGAAGGTTTTTGTTCTGATCGTCCATTGGGGACCGCCACCTCGTGTATGGAATGACAGGGTGTGGTTCAACAGAGATGCCCCCCAAAGGTCAAGCGGAATCGCCCCCATGGCGGCCTCGCGACGCGGATGACGGGGTATTTCCTTGTATCACCGCTGTAAAAGACCGAATTGCCGCCTTACGATGAATGAAAGGGCGGGCAACAGGACAGGGGAGCGCGCCGGGCTGAGGTCCCCGCGCAGGGCCACATCAGATCCGCGTCAGGCCCAACGTCGGAACAGGCAGGCGCTGGATGACAGGGCGTTGGCTGGAGCAGGGGCTGAAGGCACGAGGTCCGGCGACGGGATTGGCAGGCAAGGCGGGCGGCCCGCTTAGGTAGCCAACCTGCGACCGATCAGATTGGCTATGGTCAGGGGCGCGCTGCGTGTTGTGTGCCCGGGGCCGGATGCCTTGCGCAATGACTGTATGGATTAGTTGCCCTGACGCCCTATCGTGGGCGCCTCTTGCAACTTGGCCTCATGGGCGGCGATCCAGTCGAGTGTTTGGTCAAACGGCATGGGGCGGCCAATGCCAAAGCCCTGGACATGATCACAGCCCAGCTGAGACAGGAGCGCGTGTTCGCCGACGGTCTCCACCCCCTCGGCAAGGGTGGCCAGATCCAGTCGTTCGGCCATGGTCAGGATTGCGGCGATCAGTTTTTGCTGTTCGGGATCGCGGTCCGCCTTCATCACGAAAGAGCGGTCAATCTTGATCCGCGAGACGCGGAACCGCTGAACCGCCGCAATGGAGGCATGGCCGGTGCCAAAATCATCCAGATCAATACCGCAACCCAATTCGCCAAGGGCGGCGATATTGCGCACGATCATATCATCCGGACGATCCGTCATCACGGTTTCGAGGATCTCGATGCTGAGCCGATCCGGCGTGAGGCCAAACCGCTCCAGCTCCCAGCTGATCCGCTCGACCAGATTGGCGTTGCGCAACTCATCCGTGGCGAAGTTCACACCAACAGAGGGCACATTGAGGCCCGCCGCATCCCAGGCTTTCAGCGCGGTCAGTGCGTTGTAGAGCATGATTTCGCTCAGACGCTCCATCAGGCCGGCGCTTTCCAAGGTCGGGAGGAAGGACATCGGCGCGATCATGCCGCGCACCGGATGGGCCCAGCGGGCCAAGGCCTCAAACCCGGAGACACGGCCGGTGTCGGTGCAGATCTGTGGCTGGAACCAAGCCTGGATCTGGCCATTCTCCAGAGCTTCAGTCACCTCATCCAACATATCGCCGCGGGCCTTGCTGCGCTGATCCATCTCGGGAGAGAAGGCGCGAATGCCGGAGGGGCCGTTGTTCTGAGCATCCAGCAAAGCGGTGCAGGCCGCGCCCATCCAGTCGTTGCCGGTTGGTCTGGGGCTGCGGCTATGAAGGCAGAAGCCGACCGAACAGGAGATGTAAAGCGACGCGCCATCCACTGCGATCGGCTCTTCAATGGAGGATTGTAGGCGCCCGGCCATCTGGATCGCCAGTTCGAGATCCATCTGCAAAACCGGCGTGAGGCAGATGGCGAAACGCGAATCACCTATGCGGGCGACGTAATCCTGCGGGCGCAAGATAGACATAATGCGGTCACCACAGCGGTTGACCAGCTGATCGGCGGTTTCCTGTCCGTGGCGCTGTGCCAGCTCCTTGAATTCATCAAGTTCGACGATGAAGACCGCAGACCGAAGGCCAGTATCGGCGGCGCTATCATAGATCTCGGAGACGATTTCATCGAATCCCTCGCGCAGCATCATCCCGGTAAGGCTGTCGCGGGGCATGGTCGGGCGACGGAAATAGGCAAATCCGCCTGAAGCGGCAAAGATCAGCGGCAGACCGAGGGCCACGGCCAGCAATGCCGCCTCGCCGCCCAGCCAGAAGGTTGCCAGTGTAAGGGCCGGCAAAAACGCAAGCAGCGGCGGCCCGAGCAGCACCGGGGCAATCCGTTTCCTGACCTGTGTCAGCGTCTGCGACAGCGTTTTTGTCATCTGTAGACCTTTCACCTACGGCATATGGCGCCTGCTGTAGACTAAGGTCGCGGTCTGACCGGCAAGTTAACGCAAATCGGGAATCTCATCGGAATCTGCCCTCAAATCGGGATTTTTCAGCATAAGCGCAGAAAAATCGAACAGTTTGGGGTCCAGAAGATGCGACGGGCGGGCATTCATCAGGGCGCGGAACATCACTTGACGGCGTCCCGGGCTGTTTGATTCCCACTGATCGAGAATCTGTTTGACCTGCTGGCGCTGCAATCCGTCCTGACTGCCGCAGAGATCGCAGGGAATGATCGGGTAATTCAATGCTTTGGCGAATTTCTCGCAATCCGCTTCGGCAACATGCGCGAGGGGGCGGAACACGAACAGATCCCCTTCCTCATTGACCAGCTTTGGCGGCATGGTTGCCAGACGGCCGCCGTGGAAGAGGTTCATAAAGAAGGTCTCAAGAATATCGTCGCGGTGATGGCCAAGAACCACGGCAGAGCAGCCTTCCTCGCGGGCGATCCGGTACAGGTTGCCGCGCCGCAGACGCGAGCAGAGGGCGCAAAATGTGCGCCCCTGCGGGACCTTATCCATCACGATGCTGTAGGTGTCCTGATATTCGATGCGGTGCGGGACCCCCATCTTCTCCAGAAACTCGGGCAGCACGGTGGCTGGAAATCCGGGCTGACCCTGATCCAGATTGCAGGCGAGCAGATCCACCGGCAAAAGCCCGCGCCACTTCAGTTCATAGAGAACCGCAAGCAGGGTATAGCTGTCCTTGCCACCGGAGAGGCAGACCAACCATTTCGGCGTGCTGCCGTCCTCGCGCCGTTCCACCATGCCGTATTGGTCGATCGCCTCGCGCGCGTAGCGCACGATCCGTTTGCGGAGCTTCTTGAACTCCGTCGTCGAGGGGGCGCCGGCGAACAGCGGGTGGATATCGTCCAGATCATCATCAAGCATGGGCGCGCCCTAGCCGAGGATCGGCGTTTTGCCAAGAAGAAAAGGCGCCGCAGACGCGTCGCAATGCCAGGATCGGAGGGCAGGCCGGGTGGCAGAGTCATCCAAAACCGGGGCCGCTGCGTAGCCAACAGCGAGAGACTCAAGACAAAGATGAGGTGTGCGACATGGCATTTGTGACGGAAACACCATGGCGGTTTCGGTTTGGGCGCTGGGCGGCTCTTGGCGCGGGGGCAGCAGCTGTAGCGGCATTGGCGTCTTGCGGGCGGCCCAGTCTGACGGATGAAAAGCTAAGTGATAAGACCTTCAATCTGGAGGAGTATTTTGAAGGTAAGACGGTAGCTTATGGGCAGTTCGCGGATCGGTTCGGCACTGTGCGGCGCCGGTTCAAGGTGGATATCACCGGTGAGTGGGACGGCCGTGTGCTGACGCTGGCGGAGAATTTCCGCTACGCCGATGGCAGTACCGAGCAACGGATCTGGTCGCTGACCAAGACCGGGGAGAACACCTGGGAAGGCAGCGCCGATGGGGTTCAGGGCATCGCCAAAGGCGAAGAACGCGGGGACACCTTCAACTGGGGCTACACAATTGATCTGCCGGTGCCCGGGGGCGACACCATGCGTGTGACATTTGATGACTGGATGTGGCTTCTGGAGGACGGCAGGTTGTTGAACAAAGCATATATGAGCCGCTATGGTGTCACGCTGGGCGAAGTCACGATTTTCTTTGAGAAGCTCTGAACGGGTTACCTGCGGCCAGCAGCCGGGTCCTGTTTGGCCCGGTCATGGTCGGGGTCACAGCCGGGCACCGGATCGTAGCCATCCCCGCCGAGGGGGTGGCAGCGCCCGATTCTGCGCGCGGTGAGCCAGGCGCCCCTGATGGCGCCGTGTTTCTCCAGTGCCTCCAGCGCATAGGCTGAGCAGGTGGGCTGGTAGCGACAGTTGAAGCCGACCCATGGGCTGAACAGCAGCCGGTAGGCGCGCACAGGCAGAGCGAAGAGATGGGCGAGCAGGGTCATGGCGCATAGATAGGTGCGATAGCGTCCCATAGCAATCTGCGGGGTGTCGCCGCTGCCGGGGGAGGGCGCACCAGCAGGCGCGGCCTGATGTGACTACTTGCCGTGAATTTTCTTCAACGCGTAGATCAGATCGTTTTTCAGATCGTCGAACGGGCGGTCAGCGGTCCCACCGGCACGGCCAATCAGCACATAATCCCAGCCAGTGCGGCCGTGGATTGGCAGAATCATCCGCGCTACCTCGCGCAAGCGGCGTTTGGCGCGATTGCGGGCCACTGCATTGCCGACCTTTTTGGAGCAGGTAAATCCCATGCGAATGCCATCGCCGACGGGATCGTCGGCGTGGCGTTTGCGGCCCTGAACCATCATCCCCTTGGTGCCCTGACGCCGTGCCCGCGCCGCCGCGAGAAAATCACGGCGCTTGGCGATCACAACGGGTTGCGGCTGGGGGAGGCTGCGTGCGGGTGTTTCAGACGCAGAAACGGACACCGCCGGAGACCTGGTCCCTTGGGCAGCTGAGCCATCCTTGGGGGTCTCCGGCGGTGTCATGTCCGTCTGAACAGTGCTGGGCGCGATTACGCGCTCAGCGACTTACGACCGCGTGCGCGGCGTGCGTTCAGGATCTTGCGGCCTGCCTTGGTGGCCATGCGCGCACGGAAGCCGTGGCGGCGTTTGCGAACCAGGTTCGAAGGCTGATAGGTGCGTTTCATCGCTCCGGTCTCCAACTGTTTACATCGGGACGGCGCGGAATCGGCCACCCGGGGGTCTATCTCGAAGCCCGGTCTCTAGAAGGGAATGACCTGCGAGTCAAACCCCAACGCTGTTGTTTTCTGCACGAAATGCAACATTTCCATGAAAACCGGACGCTGGAGGCTCTTTAACAGAAGAGAATTGTAACAGACAGGGGGCAGATTGGTGTTTGGCTCACTTTTTCGCAGGGGATGATCAAGCGGACGTGAATAAGTGGCGCATGGTCTCGTGCAGGGCCTATTTACCGGATAGCCAGAGACAAAGCCCATAGGGCCTATGTCGCCCCAGCCGAAAAACCGCAGCTGCGGGACAATGTATGACCGGTCAGCCATGGCCCCAGACAGCAGGATTTACATAAGATGCCCGATCAGTCCGACCAGCCAGATATCGGAGATAATTCACAGACCCAGACCCCCGCAGACGAATCGGGGGGGAGGGGCGAGAAAAAACCAGCGCTGACCCGGTTTCTGCCGCTGGTGCTGGTGCTGGTGGTTGCGGTGATCGGCGCGATGACCTTGGGCGACTATCTGACGTTTGAGACGCTGCGCGACAACCGGGTGGCGCTGATGGCGTTTCGTGATGACAATTATCTGGGTCTCGTTGGTCTGTTTGTGCTGGCCTATGTGGCGATTGTCGTTTTCTCGCTGCCCGGTGCGGCTGTGGCCTCTGTCACGGGTGGCTTCCTGTTCGGGTTGGTTGCGGGCACGGTGTTCAATGTGCTGGCGGCCACGGTCGGGGCTGTTGGCATTTTTCTGGCGGCACGTTGGGGGCTTGGGGCGATGCTGACCCACCGGTTGGAAACAGCTGAGGGGCGGGTGCGAATCCTGAAGCAGGCGCTGCGGGAAAATGAGATCGAGGTGCTGCTGTTGTTGCGTTTGGTGCCGGCGGTGCCGTTCTTTGTGGCCAATCTCCTGCCCGCGCTGGTCGGGGTCAAGCTGATCAATTTTCTGTGGACGACGGCAGTGGGCATCATTCCCGGTGCTGTGGTCTTCACCTGGATTGGTGTGGGCCTTGGCGCGGTGTTTGATCGGGGCGAGACGCCGGATCTGTCGATCCTGTGGGAGCCGTTTGTGATTGGGCCGATCCTTGGTCTGTGTGTGTTGGCGGCCCTGCCCATCCTGCTGAAGAAACGCCGCCCGACAACCCTCGGAAAGGACCAGTGACCATGCATGAGATAACTTGCGATCTTCTGGTAATCGGGGCCGGGTCTGGCGGATTGTCCGTCGCGGCAGGGGCGAGCCAGATGGGCGCTGACGTGGTGCTGCTGGAAGGTCATAAGATGGGCGGCGATTGCCTGAACTACGGCTGTGTGCCGTCCAAATCGCTGCTGGCCAGTGCCAAGGTTGCTTATGGTCAGGCCCATGCCAGCGCCTATGGCGTCGCGGATCAGGCGCCGGTGGTGGATTATGCTGCCGCGAAGGATCATGTGCAGGACGTGATCGCCACCATCGCGCCCGTGGACAGTCAGGAGCGCTTCGAAGGGTTTGGTGTGCGGGTCCTTCGCGACTACGGGCGGTTTGTCGATGATCGCGTGGTCGTGGCGGGTGAGCACCGGATCACAGCCCGCCGGATTGTGATCGCTACGGGGTCCTCTCCGCTCGTGCCGCCCATCGATGGGCTGGCGGATGTGCCCTATTATACCAATGAAACGCTGTTTGAGCTGCGCGAGCGGCCAGAGCATCTGCTGATTATCGGCGGCGGACCCATCGGTATGGAAATGGCGCAGGCCCATATCCGGCTGGGCAGCAAGGTGACCGTGATTGAGGGCGACCGGGCGCTGGGCAAGGATGACCCGGAGCTGGCCGCCATCGTATTGGACCAGCTGCGCGGCGAAGGTATTGAGATCGCCGAGGGCGCGCAGGCCGAAACGATCACCTCTACGGAGGCCGGGGGCATTCGCGTGCGCACCAAGGATGGGCGTCAGTTCGATGGCAGCCATCTTTTGATGGCGGTCGGGCGGAAGGCCAATATCGACAAGCTGAATCTGGAAGCGGCCGGGATTGAGACCAATCGCGCGGGCGTGGTGGTGGATGACAGCCTGCGCAGCAGCAACCGCCGGGTCTATGCCATTGGCGACGTGGCGGGCGGGATGCAGTTCACCCATGTGGCGGGGTATCACGCCGGTGTGATTATCCGCTCGATCCTGTTTGGCCTGCCGTCCAAGGCCAAAACCAATCATATCCCCTGGGCGACTTATACCGCGCCGGAACTGGCGCAGGTCGGCCTCACGGAGGGGCAAGCGCGTGAGACACATGGCGACCGGCTGGAGGTGGCGCGGTTTGATTATCACCACAACGACCGCGCCCTGGCTGAACGCAAAAGCAAGGGGCTGATCAAGGTGATGGTGGTCAAGGGGCGCCCCGTCGGGGCCTCCGTCGTGGGGCATCAGGCGGGGGAGCTGGTGGCGCTGTGGTCCATGGCCATCGCCAATAACCTGAAAATGAGCCAGGTCGCGGGCATGGTGGCACCGTACCCCACCATATCTGAGGTGAATAAACGCGTCGCAGGGGCCTATTTCTCGCCACGGCTTTTTGATAGTCCAATGGTGAAACGAGTGGTGCAATTTGTGCAGCGCTGGCTCCCGTAACGCCGGAAGGGGCTGAATGCTCAACACGCTTTCAGGCAGATTCCTGATCCTGACCACGGTCTTCGTGATGTTGGCCGAGATCCTGATCTTTGTGCCCTCTATCTCCCGGTTTCGGCTCGACTATCTGGCAGACCGGCTGGAGCGGGCGCAGATTGCCTCGCTGGCGCTGCTGGCCGATGACATGCTGGAGACCGAGCTGGAGGCTGAGCTGCTGGAAAACGCAGGCGTCTTCAACGTGGTGCTGCGACGGGATGAGGTGCGCCAGCTGGTGCTGTCCTCACCGATCCCGGCCCCGATTTCGGGCACCTATGATTTGCGGATGAGCAGCCCGTTTGCGCTGATTGGCCACGCGATGCAACGGCTGGTGACGCCGGAAAATCAGATCATCCGGGTAATCGGCGCGCCGGTGCGTGACGCTGGGCTGCTGATCGAGATCACGATTGAGACCGACGGGCTGCGGGCTGCGATGATCGATTATGGCGTGCGCATTCTGCTGTTGTCTGCGGTGATCTCCATCTTTACCGCAGTGCTGTTGTTTGCGGCGGTGCGCCGGTTCATGGTGAAACCGATCAAGGGTGTCATCGGCTATATGCAGCGCTATGCCGCCGCACCGGAGGACGCCCGCGGCATCATTCATCCCACCGCCGGGGTCCGCGAATTGCGTGAGGCGGAAGAGGCGCTGATGCAGTTGCAGACCGAGCTGACACAGGCGCTGAAGCAGCGTGAGCGGCTGGCGCAGCTGGGCGGTGCGGTGGCCAAGGTGAGCCATGATCTGCGCAATATCCTGACCTCGGCGCAGCTGTTCACCGACCGTATCGAGATGAGTGAAGATCCGCTGGTGCGCCGCCTTGCGCCCAAGCTGGTGAATTCGATCACCCGCGCGGTGTCGCTTTGCGAGGGGACGCTGGCGTTTGGCCGGGCGGAGGAACCGGCGCCGACCTTTGGCCGCGTCGCCCTGCATGGGCAGGTGGAGGATATTCTGGAAAGCGAGAGCCTGGCCGGGGGCGCTGAGGGGCGGGTCCGTTTCCTGAATGAGGTGCCTGTGGATCTGAGCCTGCGGGCCGATCCCGAACAGCTGTTTCGGATCGTGATGAACCTGGTGCGCAATGCGCGTCAGGCGATCGAGGCCACGGGGCAGGAGGGGCAGATCACCCTCTCTGCCCGCGAAGACACCGAAAGCTGGTGGATCTCGGTTGCGGATACCGGCCCCGGTCTACCGCCAAAGGCACGAGAAAACCTCTTTACCCCGTTTCAGGGTGGCATCCGCAAAGGCGGCACCGGCCTGGGCCTTGCCATCGCCGATGAGCTGGCGCGCGGTCATGGTGGCATGGTGGTTCTACGCGAAACCGGTCCGGAGGGCACGGTGTTTGACATCTGCCTGCCCAAGGGGGACGGGACGCTTTGAGGGTTGGTCGGCGGTAACCCATACCGGATGCGCAAAATTACGAAAACCTGCGCCAAGCTGACATTTTAGGCTTGCACCCGCGCGCCGCTGCGCATAAACCCCGCCGCAGTGGACCGATAGCTCAGCTGGATAGAGTACTTGACTACGAATCAAGGGGTCGGGGGTTCGAATCCTCCTCGGTCCGCCACTACCTCCCTGTAAAACGCCACAGATGTTTGACTTTTCCGTCACAACATTGATCCAAGCGCCATTTTGAATTCAATTGGGCTTGGGCTGGCCGCTTCATCTTGGCGACTAATACTACGCTGGGCTATTGTGAATAGGGCGTATCTCAAGCCCTTAATTGGACAAAGCGGTCCTTGAAAACGGGCGCTTTTCAGGGTGCTCGAGAATGCCAGAGTTTCCCTTTGCCGAGTGCAGCGCGATACACGCTTTCAGTCATTAATGGCGTCGCCGCTTCCGGCCCAAAGCTGCCCGTCGGTTTCGATCAATGCTGCGTGGCCGCAAGCCTGGAAACTGACGTTCGACTGACACCGCAGCAAAGTCTAGGCAACGATGGTAGGGAGCCGACTCCGGACGTGGCTCTCTTATGCTGCGTTTGCAGCTTACACCGCCGCCATTCGTGGCAAGTACACATCCCAAGGCTGCTTGAAAAAAGGCGACATTTGGTCTTGCACAGCCGTTGAAAAACCATATCAAAATGGACACCTTAAGGTTGAGTGAATTTGAATGAGAGGTTTAATATGAACGCGGGTGCGGACATAGGTTATGGGTATAACGTCGCGATTGAAAAACTCGCTGAGGAATTGGCAGTACCGCAAGACCGCTTCGATCAAGCCGAAAAACGCTACAAGGATCTTGGTGAGTTTTTGCATCGCGACGAGTCTAAGGTTCGCATCTATGATCCTGAGGTTTATATCCAAGGCTCTTTCGCGCTCGGCACACCGATCAAGCCGGCGTCCAAGGACGAAGATTACGATCTCGACATCGTTGTCTCGTTCCGGTCTTTGACAAAATTGCAAATTTCCCAAGCAGATCTTCGTGCTCTTCTATTGGTTGAGCTTGAGGCGTATCGCCATGCCCGGGGGATCAAGAACGAGGTAGGTGAGTCTAGAAGGTGCTGCACCTTGGCCTACGCCGAAGGTGCGCAGTTCCACATGGACATACTGCCGGCGGTTCCGGACGAGGCAAACATGCGGACCGTCCTTTCTTCCCACCTCGCGGATCAGGCACTTGCGGAAGGTGCGATCGCTATCACCGACCGCGACAAGCCTAGAAAATACCATGTCATCACGGATGATTGGCCCCGAAGCAATCCCAGGGGGTTTGCCACATGGTTCAAGTCAAGGCAGATCGAACAGCTAAACGAACGTCGCAGGGCATTCCTCAACGCCCAAGGCAAAGTGACCGCGAGTGTGGAGGATGTCCCGGTATTTCGGGTGCGAACACCTTTGCAGTCAGCCATCATGATCTTGAAACGTCACAGGGATGAGTGGTTCGCGGAGCGGGATCCGGACCTAAAGGTTATTAGTGTAATCCTCACGACGCTCTCAACCCATGCCTATGCAGGCGAGGCAAGAGTATCGGATGCAATTGCTAAGATCCTGAGGGATATGCATCTCGCAATCGAAGAACGGAATGGCGTGTCGTGGATCACAAACCCCACGGACCCTTCAGAGAATTTTGCTGATCGGTGGGAGAAATTTCCTGAACGTCGGAAATCTCTCTTTGAGTGGCTTGAGGTCGCTCGAATGGATTTCGGTACCGTGCAACGGTTCAGTTGGAATAGACTCGATGTGATCTGACACCGCCCCCTTCTCAGGAAGCTGAAATGGGGACGGCGCATCTCTTGATGGAGATGATGGTTGCCCGTTTTGATGGTGGTGCAAACCCGACCACGAAACGAGGAAACCACGATGTTGAACTCTACAGACAAGATCATCAAACACAAAACCGGTCTGTTGAACCTTGCCGAAGAACTGGGCAACGTGTCGAAGGCCTGCCAGGTCAACTGACGTGCTGGCCACTGCGCCAGAACGATGCCTGTTGCCCATCCAGAAGACGCCCCAACCGCTGCAAGAACAGGAAGAATAAGCATGACAGTATTCCATAGATTTGCTACACTATCGGTAGCAATATATCGCTACACAAAATGTAGCAATAGGAGGTTTCTATGACAGATGGGATACCCGTTCCGGGTCAGCCGGTCAGAGGTTCCAAATCGGGCAAGCCAATCATGGCGCTGTTTGATCTGCTTGGCCGGAGTTGGGCGCTCGGAATTGTGTGGCAACTTTCAGAAAGGCCGCTCACATTTCGTCAAATCCAAACGGCTTGCGAGAAAATGTCCCCGACTATTTTGAACCGACGCCTCAAAGAACTGGTGGCCAGCGATATCGTGGCGCGAAGCGACCATGGCTACCAGCTTACTGACAAAGGTTCGGAGCTATTCACCTTCCTCAAGCCGCTCGGCTCATGGTCTAAGGAATGGGCTGAGGGGCTAACTTCGGACAGTGACGATCGTTGCGGTTAGGACGCTGCCATTTATGCGGAGCGCAGCATTGCTCAATATGGGCTCTTCACCCTATTTCGCCGCTTCCGGCCCGGAGGTCGGCTCATTAAACACGAACGACCGCCCCGCGAAAGAGACCACTGAAGTTCAAGGGTTTAGCCCTTTTCGCTGATGGCCGGTTCCGTCCTGTCCCTATCGAGGTGCTTGCTGCGTTGGCATTCGGCGGCACTGAGCCCGTTTTACCGGATGCTGCGCCGAGATTGAATGTCAGCTTGGTATTGTCGGTTTGATTTCAGAAGTTGGCCGAACGTCAGCGTAACTGGCAGCCAACGGTGCCATGATGGCCGCATGAACCATCGCGGCGGGTACGCTGACATCATCGTGCAAAACACTGGCGGCAGCGCAGGCATCTTGAGCGACCGTAACTTTAAAGCCCAGATCAACGCCCCCACGGACAGTTGCATCGATGCACATCTGGCTCATGGCGCCACAAATGACGAGGTGACCAATCTGGGCTTTGCGCAATAGCGGCTCTAAATTGGTGCCGACAAAACTGTTTGGCCTGCTTTTTTCGACAATACCTTCACCGGCCTTTGGCGAAACGCGGTGGTGAATTTCCGCTCCCTCGGATTCGGGATGGAAAAATGGGGCCGCATCTGTTGCCATCAGATGTCTTACATGGATCACTTTCAAACCGGCATCGCGCGCTGTTGCGAGCAGGTCGGCAGCGTTTTCCACAGCGGCGTCCATGTTTGGCAAAGGCATCTTGCTGCCGTCAAAGCTGGGGAAATAGTCGTTCTGTATATCAATCAGGAGGAGAGCGGATTTGGTCATAGTGTTCTCATTTCAACATTGGTTTGAGTTCATATGCGTGTGTACAACGTGGTGCCATGTGGATACGATTGGCGGAAATGACAGATCATGTGCCAAATACGCCAGAAGTCGCAATTGTCGCTTACTCAGGGGCTCAGCAATCCGCTCTGCACGGGCTTCGAGAGATGTTCGATGTTGCCAATAGTCTTGTTGACGAAGACAATGGTCCGCAGATTGCCCACCAGATCTTGACACCACCCGAATTCGAACATCGACGGGATGTAGACGCTATCATTCTGCCACCGAACCTGACAGGGAAGAGAGGTGGAGATGATCAGGCGCTGCACCGCTGGATTGCACATCAGCATGGCGAGGGTACAATCATTTGCTCTGCCTGCGCAGGAAGCTTCTGGTTGGGACATGCGGGCATTCTAGAAGGGCGTCCCGCTACAACACATTGGGCGCTTGAGGCGGAATTCAGGTCTCAGTTCCCCAAAGTTCGCTTGAGTCCCGAGCATATACTCGTCGATGACAATGACATCGTGACTGTCGGTGGCGTGATGGCATGGGTGGATTTAGGGATTCATCTGATTGGCCACTGGCTTGGCGCGGTTGTCGTTTCGCGCACCTGCCGCCAGATGTTGATTGATCCGGCGGGTCGGGAACAGCGCAACTATCGTTCTTTCCGCCCCAACATGGCGCATAAGGATCAAACCATCCGAACACTGCAAATCTGGATGGAAGGTAACGTGGAGGCCGATCTTTCAGTTGGGGGTCTGGCCCATAGAGCAGGTCTTTCTGAACGATCACTGCACCGGAAGTTTTTGCACAGCACGAACCTTTCCGTAAACCGATATGTGCAGGAGCTTCGTGTTGAAAAGGCCAGGGGGCTACTCGAACTCACAGCTCTGACGGTTAGCGAGATTTGCTGGCAGGTTGGGTACCAAGATGTTTCTGCATTTAACCGTCTTTTCAAGTCCATTTCTGGCCTCAGCCCTGGTGAGTATCGACAACGTTTCAGAATTCATCCCGAGTAAATGAAATGAGCGGTTCTCTGTTTGCGGGATCGTCAAGTGCGGGTTCTATTTGTGGTGACCTGAAAACATAATCGGCTCGACCTGCAATCATCGCGATTTTCAGCCCGAATTATTTGCATCTATCGAAGGGGTCAAACCCGAATTATTTGCGAATGAACCCACATTATTTGCAACCATCCTGCAATCATCCGGTTCAGCTCACAATAAATGCGAACGGAGCTTTCTCTGTGTTTTCAATCATCTGACTTCTCATCGAATTGCCCAGGTACTGAACGTAGATTGTTGGACGAGATTTCGAGACAATATTCTTCAGCGGTTGTGGCACCGTGGATGGCCGTGCTCTGCTGTCTGGAAATCCCCGTTTCCTGAACTGCCCAAGGTCGGCTTAGCCCAGTCCAGTCCCTGGCTGTCTGCGCGGCGAAGGCTCTAGCAGAGCCCAATTTACCGGATGCTGCGCTCTGCATGAATGGCGGTTTTGTTGACTGTCAGCTTGAAACAAGCTTGACGTGCAGCGCGATTCCTTTTTGTAACAGCGCCCGAATAAGCGTTAGGCTTCTTCAAGTTTCCTATAGGACAAACCTGTCAACCCGGCTCCGATCAGGCGCTCAGCCAACGTATCCGAAAACAAATATGACATGGATAAAAATTTATCATGCCACATATGATGGCCAGACACTTTTTCCTTGTCGAAAACAATACGATCCAGGCTCTTATCCCTGTCTTTGTAGTCTTCATTAAACTTATCAATGAACCCGCGATCATTCCTTGGCGGAACACACAGGGTGTCATGCAACGTATCTAATCGCTGGCAAATCACCATCCAATAGCCGTCGCCAATTTTCACTTTCCCTTTGCTGTCATAATATTCCATCGGGAAAAACTGGTGCATTCCAGGTTCAAACTCTTCAACAATATCCTTGAAGGTCTGGTTGACCAAATCAAGACTGCCGGTCTGGCGGTTGACGTCCAGCAACTTCGCGCGCTTGATGCCTGGGTCTGAGCGCTTCAATTTCGTCGGAAAATTCTCGTCAACTTTAACAGAGCGCCCCTTGTGCCAAGAGGACTTGCAATTGCGCACCCCCCCCCGTCCGGCGTCAAATCGGCGACTTCCGCAGCCCTCAACTTGCCATCCATGCCTTCAAAAAAAATTTCCAGGCTCGCCGTCCAGGGTCGGATCATAGTCGGTGTTGCCGCCCGCCATCGCATAAACCATGATATACCTCCTTAGTGCTGATGTGGTGTGTCTTCAGAAACGGCCGCGCCTTGTTGCAACGCGCCCATCTTCTCCAGCGCCTCCGCATCCACCAGCTTGGCGATCACCGGATGCAGGCGCAAGTCGCCATCCTTGCTCACCTGCTTGAAGTTGCGCAACATTCCCGACAATGAGGCGGGTCGGCTGCACCGCTTCCCCATTTTGAGCTGCATTAAACAGATGAACGTAGAACAACGCACACCGGAACTTCGCAAGGCGCCTGCGAATGACAACTCCGTCCGCAACCTGTAGATTGCCGCTGACAACCTCGCTGCATCCCGAGCGAATGGCCGCGCTTCACGCCGCATGGCGGCGCTGAAGATGATGCAATCTCGGCGATTTTGGTGCTGCGAGCGCACGCAGCGAGAAATGGCAATGGCAGCCTTGGGCTCTTTTCTGCCACTTACCGCGGCCTTTGCAAACGGCTGCTTCGCTGGCTGGGTAAGAAATGCTTGACGTTTGGGTCAGAATTGCACGGTGCAATTCACTCATTTATTGAGGTTTTGGCTGCCGATAGAGTCAAAGTTTCGTGACGTTCCACACTCCCTTATAAGAAGACGCGCTGATTTGCGGTATGGCGAAGGTAGCCATCACTGCCCCGTTCTTTCTCTTTCCACATGATCGCTGCTGGTTTGAAGGTAATGGGCTGAGGATAGCAGTTCCTGTTGATCTGCGACGCGGTGAATAAGGCGGGGTTTGGGATTGCCGTTCGGTGGGCACTGCGGCCCCGCAAGCGCAGCCAGGAAGAGGGTCTGGTCTATTAGGCGGGAGCCGGAAGTCAGCGCGCGCTTTCTGGGCATCACAGGCATTTTGCGTGTCGATACCCCGCTTGCCAAAGGGGCTAAGGGACGGTTCGCCTGCCACCATTTCGACCGTTCTGAAATTTGAGATGCGGCGGCTGAATCGCGTCATCTTATGCGCAACTGTCAGAAAGTACTTTCAGAAACCTTCTAGTCGCGAACGTTTCATCCGACCACGGAGGTCTTTTTGCAATCTCTTACAGCGAGAGATTTGAAAAGGTAAACCGTAAGGCCGGGTCTGCTCTGAATTGATCACTTATTGTGGGCAGGACCAGTCGCAACTGCGCCAACATGTCGTCACCACGACGGGATGCATGCATCAGTGCTATTGACTTGCCGATAGTCTCACCTCTCGACACCATCCAATCAATGGCATTCTTCAGGCCACCGGGGATCGCAGGGCATATTCAGGGCTTGAGATAATGAGCGCATCGCTTTGCCGCACCTAGTCTGTAAACCTCTGAGCGGCGGGAGGCACCGTGCCATGTTCGGCATCCGACGAGAACACGGGTAAATCGGCTAAGCCAGAAAAAAAGCGCCTATCTCGTGGCTGGCAGCAGTGATCTCGGCACCTGCATTTAGCATCGCAGTATTCATCGAACCAGCGCGGGCTCCCAGAAATGGCGAGAATTCTCATGTGCTCACGTGTTGGCCAGAGCGGCGGGGCCTCAATGGCTGCAAAGACCCGCATCGGGTCGGGTTCCTCTGACATTCGATATTCCCCTTAAGACCTTCCCGGTATTGAGCGGCAGCGGGGACGGTTTCAGAACGGTCATGGCGCGTTTGTCAGATGCAATGCGCCAGTTAATCTCGGCAGGTGGTATGTGTGGGGTAGATATTCGCGCTGATTTGCCGCCGGGGGATCCATTGAGGGCATACACAGACCCTTGTAAGTTTTAGAAAAACTGGGGGATACATGCGATGATCCGTGGACACCGGATAAAAAATTGCGCTGCCGCTGAGGACAGGATCCTGCTGATTCCCGAGGGGCTTCACGATTTTGCCGGGGCGGAGGTGATCATGACCAGTGGTCGTGCTGGGATCTTTCATAAGCTGCTGTATCAAGATGCCTTTGGGACGGAGTTTCTTTCCAACGCGCCCTGTCTTGCATATGTGCTTCGAGGACGCGAAACTTTTGTCGACGCGGATGGCGACGAGACAACTGTGGTAACGGGGGACACGCTGCTGGTGCCGCGGCATCATCACATGGTGTCTGAGTTCTCAAGTGAAACGGGGCCGCTTGAGGCGGTCTTGTTCTTTTTTAGCGATGCTGTGATCGCGGAGTTTCTGGCTGCGACCTCACATGGAGTCACAACGGCACCGCGCAGCCGGACTGCCCTGTTTGCGGGGTCGCCATCGCTGCACGAATATGTCAGTGCGCTTCCCCGGGTATATGGCGGCCTGCAAGCCTCTCCCGCACTTGTGAAATCGAAACTGTTGGAGCTGCTGTTGCTGCTGGATCTGCATGACCACCAGGGGCAGCTATGGCGATTTCTTGTCCATGAGAACTCCCAGCGCGCCCGTCGCAATATCAAGCAGGTCATGCGGGCACATGCGCTCGCGGATCTTTCGGTTGCGGATTACGCGACGCTTTCGGGGCGGTCAGTTTCGACCTTTCAGCGTGACTTCAAGCGTGCCTTTGGCGAGGCGCCGAGTGTCTGGCTGCGGCGCGCGCGGCTGGACCATGCTCGGGTCCGGGTGATCGACGGCAAAGATACCATTGCCGACATCGCGCTAGCAGCAGGGTACTCCGACACCTCACATTTCATCAAAGCCTATAAGGCCCATTTCGATCGGACGCCGAAGCAGCACCGTTTGCAACTGGCCTAATCTGGCGTGTGTAACTGACCTATAAACCCGATTTTTGAGGCTGGTTTTCTATCTCTAGATGCAGGTTGCGGTGACACTGCCCCTGTCACAAAGAAGGAGACTATTCATGACGATTTGGGTCACGCTTGAAATGCGCGTAAAGGACGGGGCGTTTGACGCATTGTCAGCGTTTCTGGAGGCAAACCTGCCAAATGTGCGCGGCTTCGACGGGGCGTTGAGTGTTACGCTTTATTATGATGCGCAAACAATGGCGTTCCTCATCCACGAAGAGTGGCTGAGCCGTGAGCACCATCAGGCCTATCTCGCCTTCATTGAAGAGCGCGGAGTTATGGCGGCGCTGCTCGGGTTCATGGAGGGGCCACCTAAGGTTACCTACTACGACAGGCTGGTGGTGTGATGGCCGGGTTGTTGCGCCTTTCCCGGCGTAGTGTGGTTGCTGCAATGCCCGTCTGTCTGCTGGCGTGGCGCGCAGCGGCTTGGGGTGTGCCTGACACGCCGGCACCCGGTACTCAGCACGTTTTGCGAGTCGAAACGGGGATATCGGAGGCTGCGGCGGCTTCTCTGGCGACGGCGTTGCGGCGCGCATCAGGATGTCTGCGTGTTGATGTCTTCCGGGGTGAGGGGCAGGAAGTTGCGATGTTCCAACGCTGGCGCACGCAAGCCGATGGCGACGCATTCTGGTTGGGCCAGACCGACGCGCGGGCCTTGGCCTACCTGAGCAGGCTCGAGATCTAACCCGATGGTCCGCCAGGGCGCGGGCACCGTGGTCATCGGCCTCTGTCGCGGGCGATAGCCTGCAGAGGATATCGATCTGGCGCGTCCTCAATCGGTCACGAAAGACCAATTGGTCTTTCGTGCTTCTCCGGGGCGGTGATGCTACAGGGACAGGATCTGCAAGACTGCGGCAGCGTTGTCGCGTTGGTGGAACGCCCTGGGCGCCTGAGGGCAGCGTTCCAGATCTGCCAAGGCCACGACGTTCCCCTTGGCCTTATGCACCTAGGCCGCTTGAACTGCTCCGGGAGCGTAGGGCCAACAGAGGGCCATGAGGCTTGCGCGGCATGGATTTACGCGGCGTGGCGATTGGCGATGTCGCGACGTCTGAGGGAGCGGCGGGCGAGATCGCCGTAGGTTTTGCGGACCTGACGGCGGCCGGGCTCGCCTGACAACCCATGCACGGTTGCCAGCTCCGGGAATAGTGTCAGCAACTCGCGCAGGTCATCTACGGACAGGCCGCGGATCGCCTCCGGGCCGGGCCAGAAAGTTTCGGTCGCGATGCCTTCAGCAAAGATGACTTCATGCTGCTCCGTCATCAGGTGGACATAGGTGACAGGTGTCTGCTGCGTCACCTGTGCGGCAAAACCGCCATCCATTTCCGCAAGAAGTTTCGCGGAAACAAAGCTTTCGTCACGTGGTTGTTCCGGCATCAGGCAGCCGTCATTGACGATCAGGCGGTGTTGCGGGGACAGCAGCATCGGTCGGTCCGGTGACAGCAGGCCGCCCGGGCGCAGGCAGTAGGGGCGCAATTGTGGGCGGTGCATAAGATCGGCCGCGCTGAGGTGGCGCCTGCCAACCCAGATCACCGGCTGAAACCCATTGTCTGCGGTTTGCAGCAAATCCCCGACCCGGATCTGACCCGCAGGGACAGCGCCCCGGCGCGTGGCCAATAGCACGTCAGGCGTAAAGCAGGGAATGCCCGCCGCGTAGAGCTGGTTGTGACTGCTCATTTGCGCGGGTGTGACCCCCTGAAGCACCAGTTGCTCCCCGCCGGGGAAGGTCAGGAGCGCATTGCCGAACCCATCGTCTGCCACGGCGACATCACCGGTGCGCACGGCTCCGTTGGTTCCGCTGCCACCCGCCAGGTCTGAGACGTCGAGTTGGTCATTGTAAAACCCGTTGCCATCGTCATCGTTCAGGTCGAAGTCGCTGACGGTATCGACGCCACCGCCCTCCGTCAGGATCAGCTCATCGTCGCCAGCTCCACCGGTGATGGAATCATCACCTTCACCAAAAGTGATGGTGTCGTCGCCAGCGCCTGCATCGATATCCACCCCGGCGTTGTCAGTCGAAGCATCAACAATATCCGCCTGGTCGGTCAGGGTCAGCTGTTCAATCTCGCTGAAGGAGATGGTGTCGGCGCCATCGGTAATCTGGCCGGCTTCATATCCGGAATAGGTGACGGTAACACTGCTGGTGACATTCGACAGGTCGATGTGGTCGGAATCATTCCCGGCCTCACCGCCAGAGATGGTGTCATTGCCAAAGCCATCCGACATCTGGAAGGTATCGGCATCCGCCTCGCCATACATCTTGTCATCGCCGGCGCCGCCGACCAAAAGGTCATTGTCATTGCCGCCGTACATGGTGTCGGCACCATCGCCGCCTTCCAGTGTGTCATTGCCGTCTGTAGCGACGATGCTGTCATCACCGGTGCCGCCGACCAGGCTGTCATCGCCTGCCGAATTGCGTAGCGTGTCATTGCCTGCGCCACCAATCAACGTGTCGTTGCCAAGGCCGGTTGTCAGACTGTCGTCGCCGTCGCCGCCGTCGATATAGTCGTCACCATCCCCGCCCGCGATGGTATCGGCGCCGAGGCCCCCCATCAGCGTATCGTTTCCGACACCGCCATCCATCACATCGTCGCCGGTGCCGCCATCCAGGCTGTCGTCGCCCGTCTCGCCATACATCAGATCGTTGTCGGCACCCCCAACCAAAAGGTCGTTGTCATTACCGCCGTACATGGTGTCGGCGCCATCGCCGCCTTCCAGCGTGTCATTGCCATCTGTGGCGACAATGCTGTCATCGCCGGTGCCGCCGACCAAACTGTCATCACCTGCCGAGTTGTTCAGCGTGTCGTTGCCCTCTCCGCCAAGGAGCGTATCGTTGCCGATGCCGGTTGACAGTCTGTCGTCGCCCTCACCGCCCTCGATGTAATCGTCCCCATCGCCGCCAGAGAGCGTATCGCCACCGGCGCCGCCAAGCAGGGTGTCGGCCCCTGTGCCTCCCTCCATGACATCGTCGCCTTCACCGCCGTCCAGCAGGTCATCACCTTCCTCGCCCAGCAGGGAATCATCGCCCCCCTGACCATGGACAATATCATCACCGACGCCAGCCATGACCGTATCTGCCCCCTGGTCGATGATGGTGGTGACCGGATCCTCCAGAATGTCGCCAGATAGGGTGAACCCAGCCAAGCCCGCACGGGTTTGCAGGGTGAATTCAATTGAAGAGCGGTCCTCAAACGAGGCGGAGAACCAAGAGTCCTGATCGGTGTAATCATTCAGCTCTGATCCGGTGGCTTTGACTACATCTCCATTGATGTCGGTGGTCAGAGAAGAGTCTGCCGAGACGCCAAAGGAGGTAAAGCTGCTGCCATCGATGATGACGGCTTCGGCGTCGCCGTAGTAGCTGTTGTCGTCGATATCATTGAAGGTCGCGGTGGAGTTGAGGTAGACCGTCTCACCGGTGGCCGGATCAAAAAATTCAAGTCGGAACTTGGCCTGATCGCCAGGCTGATCCCCATCCAGCAGGATTTCTGCGCCGCTAGTATACCCAAATTCCACCGACATATTGGCGTTGGATTTTTCGACCAGAACCAATTTGCCGGAGATGCTGGTGCCGTCCTCAAGCGTGGCGACATTGCTAAACACAGCGTAGTTGCCGGCCGAACCTGTGCCACCATCATGGGATACGCTGTGCATATTATTGATATCAAGGGTCAGCGGAGAGGCCTGCATCCCTTGGTCAAACCCGTCCCCCATGTCGCCATAGATGATGTCGTCGCCGTCGCCGCCGTCAATCAGGTCGTTGCCTTCTTCACCGGCGACAGTGTCATCCCCCTCGCCGGCATCCATGGTGTCATCACCCGTGGTGCCGCCAAGTTTATCCTTGCCCCTGCCACCGATCAGATTTGTGAGGAGATTTTCGAGCCAATTTGAAAGGGGCATGGCGGGTCTCAATCCTTAACCGATTTATACAATTGTTGTGCTGACCATAGTGCGCGCTTCATGGTCGATGGTGGGGACACACATCAGCAGAAGCTTAGGTGTTTCGCGATAACAAAGCGTAAATCGGCAAGGCGGTCTGCTGCGCAGCCGAGCAGCAAGCCTCGTAGGGTGGAATGCGACGTGCGGCGCGGGCGCTACGAGGTAACAGGAGTGGGCGCTGTGCTGTTTGACAGGTTCTGCAGTAAGGTCGCAACCGGTGCTGCAATCCGACGCCGCACCAATGGACACGCTGTGCCTAAACGGCGCCCGCAGCAATCACTGGCCTCTTCGGGAGAAGATGACGTTGTGCTGGAATTTTTAAGGAAGTTTGGTGGAGCCTAGCGGGATCGAACCGCTGACCTCCTGCATGCCATGCAGGCGCTCTCCCAGCTGAGCTAAGGCCCCGAACCGCCGCGTTTCGTTTCCGTCTCGCGGTGTGTGTCGGTGATTTAAGGGAGGCTGGCGCGTGCCGCAAGCGGAAAATGCACCATCGTCCGAGATTTTTTCAACACCGGTTTTCCGGCGGTCATTCGCGGTATCCGGGGGAGGTGGCAGCACCTCCCCCAAGGGCCTTGTGGCCTTAGGACTCGTCGTCTTCGGAGGCGACGTCGGCGATCTCGTCGAGCGAGACGTTGTCCTCGTCATCATCATCGTCCAGGACGTCGTCGCCCAGATCCAGATCGACATCATCTGCATCATCAAGCACCGCGTCATCACCGTCGGTGTTTTCCTTGGCCTTGCGGCTGGCCGCATCTTCGGCGTCGGCTTCGATCATGCGGCTTTTGCCGTTGTTCAGTTCGACAACCTCACCGGTGTAGGGGCTGACGATCGGGTTCTTATTCAGGTCGTAAAAACGTTTGCCGGTTGTCGGGCAGACGCGCTTTACACCCCATTCTTCATTGGGCATGTGGATCCCCTTGATTTTCTGCTGAGTCGGTTCGACGATTCAGGTGCCTTGCCATATGCGCCGGGTGCTGTCAAAGCCTTTGCCAAAAGGGGAGGCCGTCATGGCTGATCATCACCTGCCCGGAGATCCGCCGGTTCCGCTGACGCTGCGCCGCTCTGCGCGGGCGCGGCGGATCAGTCTGCGCATCTCAGGGCTGGATGGTCGGGTGACGCTGACGTTGCCGTCACGGGTCCCGGATCGCGAAGCGCTGGAGTTTGCGCGAGAAAAGGAAGGTTGGATTCGCGGGCATTTGGCGAAGCATCCGGAATGTATCGACGTGGATTACGGCAGCGTGCTGCCGATTGATGGCCAGCCACGGCATGTGGTTGCCGGGCGGGGGCGCAGGGTGCTGTTGGCACCGGGCCAAGTGACGGTGGGGGGGGGTGCCAGCGGGGCGAAGCCCGGGCGCCGGATTCAGCGGTATCTACAGGAGCTTGCGCGTGACAGGCTGGCGGCGGCCTCTGATCACTACGCGGCGGCGCTGGGTCGTCCATATAGACGTATCAGCCTGCGGGATACCCGGTCGCGCTGGGGGTCGTGTTCGTCCGACGGGGCGCTGATGTATTCTTGGCGGTTGATCCTGGCACCGCCGGAGGTGTTGCGCTATGTCGCCGCGCATGAGGTGGCCCATCTGGCGGAGATGAACCATTCGCCCGCATTCTGGGCGACCGTCCAGCAACTATATGGCAATTACGATGGCGCGAGAGAGTGGCTGCGCAGCGAGGGCAATCAGCTGCACCGCTACCGTTTCTAAGCGTATCGATGCTCCGGGCCTGATTTGGCCAGCTGTACCAGTTGACCTGATCGGGGTTTGTGATCACAACACCATCATGTCCGATCCTGTACCCAACCCCATTCGCTCGACCGTTGAGCCGCCGACGGGCTCTGCCCATGACCGTGTCTATCGCGCATTGCGCACTCGCATCATGCACGGTGAGATGGCACCGGGGGAGGCGCTGACGCTGCGCGGGATTGGCCGTGAGTTTGAAGTCTCAATGACGCCCGCCCGCGAATCGGTGCGGCGGTTGGTAGCAGAAGGGGCCTTGTTCCTGTCGTCTTCTGGTCGGGTATCGACACCGGAGCTGACAAATGAGCGGATCGAGGAACTGGCAGCCCTGCGGGCGCTGATCGAGGTCGAGCTGGCCAGTCGGGCCCTGCCGCGCGCGCATATCGCGCTGATCGACCGCTTGCAGAGTATTAACAGCAATGTGGCCGAGATGATCTCCAAACGGGATGCTGTTGGCTATCTCCGAACCAATCTGGAGTTTCACCGTACGCTATATCTGCGGGCGCAGGCGCCGGCGATGTTGGCAATGGCGGAGACCGTCTGGCTGCAGCTGGGGCCGACGATGCGGGCGCTTTATGGCCGGTTGCGGCGCACCGAACCCCCGCAGAACCACAAGTTGATCATTGCCGCGCTGAAGGCGGGGGATGAGCCGGGCTTGCGACTGGCAGTGCGTTCCGACGTGACGCAGGGGCTGCGTATGCTGACGGGATAGGTCGCGCCGTCATTTGTCGCTGAGTGCATCACCGAGGGTCTTTGTGCCGCGGTCACTGGCCTTGGGCACGACGCGATACAGTGCATTGATGCAGCAAAACAAGGCAAAGCCCAAGAGGCCGAAACAGAGGGCGGTGACGAGAATCTGGCCAAAGACTTGTTCCCGTAGCCAGTCGAATACACTGCCGATACCACCTGGGTTGTCGGCAGACGCAAACATGGCGGCCTGAATGATCAATACACCGATAACACCGATGACCACGCCGTTTGCAGCGACACCAATCTTCAATAACGTATTGAGGCGTTGGGTGATCGAGTTGGCTTTGAGATGTGTCCGGTAGTTTTCACTCCAAGCCTTGTGAAGGTAATAGCCTGCTGCGCCCAGTGTCATCAGTCCAACCGCGCCTAGAAGGATTGAGTCAGCGGAAGAGGACACCAACTGTGTAAATTGCCCACCGCCGGACGCATTACCGGACCGATGGTCGATCAAAACTGTAATGGCTATGCTTGCCATGACGAGGTGCACAAGACCCGTCACTACCATCGCCGTACGGGCGATCAGCCCCTTGATACCAGCCCCGTATGCTTCGAGGTCCCAGACGCTGTCGACCACACGCCAGACCGCGTAGGCCATAAGTCCCAGAATGATTGCGAGTAGTACAATTGTCCCCCAGCCACCATCCAGCCATTCTAGTGCTTCCGTGGTGCCTTTTGCCCCGCCGCCCTGCCAGATCGACCAAAGCGATGTGCCAGCGATCGTCAGGTAGACCAGTGCCCGCCCGCCGTAGCCTGTTCGCATGATGGGTATTGCCCAAGAAAAGTCATCTGGGTTGATCTGATCAAGGATCTCGTTGCGGGTTTTCTGAGAGGGCAGGGCGCGATTTGCGAACCCCGATAGCAGGTGATCTGACATGTTGGCGCTCCTGACCATGGGAAAGGATATTTGCTAGTCAAATGCGCAAACCCGCAGGATTGTTCCGAATCAGCTTGGCCCCATACGAACAAACATAAAAAAAACCTCGGCGCAAAGGCCGAGGTTTCATACCGAAATCAGGGTGTTGCGCGTGGCCCTAGGCCGCCAACCCCTTGGAGCCGATGTCCAGGAATTTCTGGCGACGATCCTTGATGAGGGCAGCGGCGTCCATACCTTCTAGCTCTGCCAGCATCTCTGTCAGCGCGCCACTCACCGCCTCAAAGGTGGCTTCAGCATTGCGGTGGGCGCCGCCAAGCGGCTCGGGGATGATCTTGTCCACCACGGCCAGCTCCTTGAGGTTCTGAGCGGTGAGGCGCAGGGCTTCGGCGGCTTCGCGCATCTTTTCGGCATCCTTCCAGAGGATTGAGGCGCAGCCCTCGGGGCTGATCACTGAGTAGACCGAATGTTCCAGCATCGCCACGCGGTTGGCAGAGGCAAAGGCCACAGCTCCGCCAGAGCCGCCTTCACCAATGATGATGGAGATCAGCGGCACACCAATTTTCAGGCACATCTCGGTAGAGCGGGCGATGGCCTCGGACTGGCCGCGCTCTTCCGCGCCCTTGCCGGGGTAGGCACCAGCCGTATCCACGAGGGTCACCACCGGCAGACCAAAACGTCCGGCCATTTCCATCAGGCGGATTGCCTTGCGGTAGCCTTCGGGACGGGCCATGCCGAAATTATGGGCGATACGCGCCTTGGTGTCCGAGCCTTTTTCATGGCCGATCACCATGACTGGTTGGTCGTTGAACCGCGCCAATCCGCCCATCACCGCCAGATCATCGGCGAAGTTCCGGTCGCCGGCCAGCGGGGTATATTCGGTGAACAGCGCATCAATATAATCACGGCAATGCGGCCGTTCGGGGTGACGAGCGACCTGGCATTTGCGCCAGGGTGTCAGATCTTTGTAGAGATCGATCAGCAATTGCGCCGCCTTGGCGTCAAGGGCGGCGGCCTCATCGGTCAGATCAGCTTCTTCATTTGCCCGTGCCAGGGCGCGCAGTTCTTCCGCTTTGCCTTCGATTTCGGCCAACGGTTTCTCAAAATCCATGTACTGGGTCATGTCGTCTCACTCGGGCGGTTTGCCCGATATATGGCCCCAAGGGCCGACGGATGCAACTCAGCAAGATTTGTGAAGTGCTACTATGGCATCCAAATCGGGTCAGAAGAGGGACGTTTTCCATGAGCAACGCCTATGAGGACCGCATTCTGCGGGTGCTGGGCTATATCTACGACAACCCGGAGGGGGATCTGTCGTTGGATGCGCTGGCGGATGTGGCGGCGATGTCGCGGTTTCACTGGCATAGGGTGTTTCGCGCCCTGACCGGGGAAACTTGCGCGCAGGCGGTGCGCCGGATCCGGCTGCATCTGGCCGCAACTGCGCTGGTGCAGGGCGCAGCCCCGATCGAGAGCATCGGCCGCGCCGCAGGCTATCCCAATAGCCGCTCTTTTGCACGTGTCTTTGCCGAGGCTTATGGGGCGTCGCCCGCGGCCTTCCGCAGGAAGGGCCGTCTTCTGCCGCCCAATCCCAATCTGATGTCCCAAGGAGACCCCATGTATCCCACCACCATTCGCGATGAACCCGCCCGTACCCTGGCCGCATTGGCCCATAAGGGGGCCTATAGCGAGATTGGCCGCAGCTTTGAGGCGTTCTCAGCCCTGTGTACGGCGCGCAATCTTTGGCCGCAGATGCGCCAGATGATCGGTGTCTATCTCGACAGTCCAGATACAGTCCCGGATGCCGAGCTGCGCAGCTACGCCGGGGCCAGCACGGCCGAAGGTGTTGCCCTGCCTGAAGATATGGAAGAGGTAGCGTTGCCTGGTGGGAAGACTGCCGTGATGACCTACAAGGGGCCGTATTCCGGCATCCATGCCGCCTATGGTGATTTGTTCGGCGCGTGGTTGCCCCAGTCGGGCGAGGAGCCTGCTGATGCGCCCTGCTACGAGATCTATCTTAATGATCCGCACCAAGTCGCACCGGAGGAGTTGCTGACGGAGATCTGTCTGCCGCTGAAGTGACGCTCAGCGCTGCAGCAGGATCGCGGCCAGCGACGCAAGAAGCAGGGCTGCCATGGTCCAGTTGAAGGCCCGCAGCTGTGCGGGGCGGGTCAGCAGCCGACGCAGCTGCTGGCCCAGCAATGTCCAGGTCGAGGCCGAGAAACTGCCCACCAGCAAATAAGTGCCCGACACCCAGAGAATGGCAGTCACATCGCGGCTGGCCGCATAGAGGGTGATTGCGCCAAGGGCCATCGCCCAGGCCTTGGGGTTGACCCATTGGAAGGCGCAGGCCTGAAGGAAACTCAGCGGTGTCCCCTGCGCCTCGCCATCGCGTGGCGGGGCCGCATTGGCAACTTTCCACGCCAGCCACAGCATATAGGCCACCGAAAGTGCCGTCATGATCCACGTGAGCGCGTGGAAGGCATCAAACAGCTGCATCACCCCAAGGCCAACCGGCAGAATCATCAATGGAAAACCAACCGCGACACCCGTGAGATGCGGAAGGGAGCGGCGAAAACCGAAGTTGGCGCCGGAGGCCATCAGCATCAGATTGTTGGGGCCGGGGGTGAAGACAGTGCCAAAGACAAAGCCAGCGAGGGCGAAGAAGAGTTCGTAGGTCATGGCGATGAAAATGAAGAGTATTTGAGCGAATGAAATTGCGTTCTCTATGCGTTGACGTCATATTTTGCAACAAATGGCGAAACTGGATCAAATAAACGACAGGATATTGCAGGAGCTGAGCCGCGACGGGCGGATCAGCAATTTGGAATTGGCGGATCGTGTAGGGCTGTCGCCTTCTGCCTGTTTGCGCCGGGTGCAGGATCTGGAGCGCAGCGGGGTTATTACCGGTTATCGGGCGGTGTTGAACCGGCAGGCGCTGGGAGTTGGTTTTGTCACCTATATCGGGGTGGGTCTAGGCGAGCACACCAAAGAAGCACAAGAGGCCTTTGAAATCGCCATGCGGCGGGCGCCCGAGGTGGTGGAGTGCCACAATATCACCGGCACCATCGAGTACCTCCTGCGGGTCGAATGCGCGGATTTGCCCAGCTACAAGCAGTTTCATACCGATATTCTGGGGACGTCTCCCTATGTAACCTCGATCACCACCTATGTGGTGATGGGATCGCCCAAGGACATGCGGGCCTGAGAGCCGGGGCGTGGGATATTGAGTATTTGGAGAAAGGTGACGGGGTTGGCGTCAGCCCGCCCCTGTGAGGCTCCGCATGGCGATGGCGGGGGAGGCGAGCACCGGGATCTCAGTCTCAATCAGCGTGGCGGCACCAGCCATGGAAGCCTGCGCCAGCACCACGCAGGAGGTATCGGCCACCAAGGCGAGGCTGGTGCCGACCCAGGTGGCGATCTGTTGGTGGAACAGATCGGTATCGCCTGCAGTGAAGTGCGGCCAGAGGCCGGTCAGAGGCAGAGTGCGAATTTCTGCTGATGTGTCGAGGTCGCTGAAGGCGCGCTCCAACAGGGCCGTAGAGGGCGCGCGTGTGCTTTCCAGGCAATACGCAATCAGCACCGGCCCGCCGATCTGTGCTGCGGCCTGCATCATCGGCCAGTCGAGTCGGATGGCGCCGAGACTTTCTGCCAGCTCTCCGAATGTGGTGCACGTGCAGAGGATGGGGCTGGTCAGGCGCTGGATTTCGGTGGTGATTTCCCGGCGCAGGGCGTCGTCAATGCCATCTTGCGCCCGCTCCAGCCAGTCGGGACGGACGATATGGTGTAGCTTTGCAGCACCCGCCAGCGCATCGAAAGTGGCGACATGGGTCTTGGCCGTGTGAATCAGGGTGAGATCGACCATGTGCTTCGCCTGCCTTTGTCTCTGCCTTGACGGCCATTGTTTTACCGGGGGCATTGTTGCACCCCCGGTTTTACAAACCGTTAGCCGTTTTGGGCGATCAGCTCCGATTGCGCGACGATCACCTCGGCCTGTTTGATAGAGGCGATATCGACCAGACGGCCCTTGTAGACTGTTGCGCCTTCGCCTTTGGCCTTGGCTTGTTCCATGGCTGCGAGGATCTCACGCGCCTCAGAGACTGCTTCATCAGATGGGGTGAAAACCTGATTGGCCAACGCGATCTGTTTCGGGTGGATCGCCCATTTGCCCACCATGCCGAGGGTGGCGGAGCGTTTGGCCTGGGCGATATAGCCCTCATCATCGGAGAAATCCCCAAACGGGCCATCCACTGGCAGAATGCCATGGGTGCGACAGGCGGCGACAATGGCGGCCTGGGCCCAATGCCAGGGGTCCGACCAGTGTTTTTCGCCAGCGCGCAGCATATAGTAATCCTCCTGCGTGCCGCCGATGCCGGTGGTCTGCATGCCCATGGAGGCGGCGAAGTCTGCAGCCCCGAGGCTCATGGCCTGAAGGCGCGGGCTGGCGGCGGCGATGGCCTCAACATGGACGATGCCGGCGGCCGATTCGATGATCACCTCAAAGGATATCGGCTTGCGGCGGCCCTTGGCGCGTTCAATCGCCGTAACCAGTGCGTCCACGGCATAGACATCTTCGGCGCAGCCCACTTTGGGGATCATGATCTGGTCCAGCCGGTCACCAGCCTGCTCCAGGAGATCGACAACATCGCGGTACCAATAGGGTGTATCCAGCCCATTGATCCGCACGGAGATATATTTGTTGCCCCAGTCGACCGTGTTCAGGGCCTCGATCACATTGGCACGGGCTGCATCCTTATCCGACGGGGCGACCGAATCCTCTAGGTCGAGGTTGATCACATCTGCTGCTGAGGCTGCCATTTTTGGAAAGAGTTTGGTGTTGGAGCCGGGGCCAAACAGCTGACAGCGGTTCGGGCGGGCCGGGGCGGCGGGTTGGATGCGAAAGCTCATGTCAGCGACCTCTGGGTAATGATGTGTCGTAATTGCTTGCTGTTTTGGTATTAAATTGCAGCGCGGCCCGCAAGCGTTTTGTGCAGTCGCAGCATTGCGAGCGCAGAAACAGTCACTGGGGGGCCGAGTTGTACGACAGCGTAAGCAAGGAACCGGCGTATATGGCCATTGATTGGGAAGATCTTCGGGTTATTCCTTCTGTAATCGAAGATTCATGCGCCAATTTTCAGATGTTGCGCAGAATTCGGGATCCTCTCGCAGGCGCGCTCTCCTACACTCGCGCGGAACTCGACTTTTTCTGAGGAGGCCCCGCCATGATCGAGACCCCATATCTGCTGTTCCTGGGCGATGCGCCCGACATGCTCGCCGCCAAGGTGGCCATCGGTATTCGCGACTGGCGCCCGGATCACGCCGTGGGTCAGATCCGCCTGCCCGGCTGTGGAGCCGATCTTGGGCTGAGCGATATGACGCTGGCCGAGGCCAAGGCGGCGGGTGCCAAGACACTGGTGATTGGTGTGGCCAATCGTGGCGGTGTGATCTCCCCGGCGTGGAAAGAGGTGCTGATTGCAGCCTTGGAGATGGGGTATGACCTGGCGTCTGGTCTGCACAATCTGCTGCGGGACGAGGGTGATCTGGTTGCGGCGGCCCAGACCCATGGCGGCACCCTGCATGATGTCCGCGTGCCGACCGTCGGCTATCCGATCGCCAATGGCGTGAAGCGCAGCGGCAAACGCTGCCTCGCTGTTGGCACCGATTGTTCCGCGGGAAAGATGTATACCGCCCTGGCCATGGACGCTGAGATGCAGAAGCGCGGCATGAAGTCGACCTTCCGCGCGACGGGCCAGACCGGCATTCTGATCACCGGCCACGGCGTGCCGCTCGACGCGGTAATCGCGGATTTCATGGCAGGGTCCATTGAGTATCTGACCCCGGATAATGACGATGACCACTGGGATCTGATCGAGGGGCAGGGTTCATTGTTTCACGTGTCCTATTCTGGTGTGACCATGGCGCTGGTGCATGGGGGCCAGCCAGATGCGCTGATCCTGTGCCATGAGCCGACCCGTGAGCATATGCGGGGCCTGCCGGGTTATAAGCTGCCGAGCCTTGAGCAGCTGCGTGACACCGCGCTGCCGCTGGCGCAGGTCTCCAATCCGGAGTGCAAGGTCGTGGGTATTTCGGTGAACACCCAGCATCTGAGCGAGGAGGAAGCGAAATCCTATCTCGCCGAGGTTGAGGCCCGCATGGGGCTGCCAGCGGTGGATCCCTATCGCCATGGTGCGGGCCGTCTGGTGGACGCGCTGGACGCTGTGTGATCTAACCCCTGCTGCCGCTGGGGGTGAGCCGAACGGTTCGAAGCCTCCGGCGGGAGTATTTTTGGAAAGATGACATTGGGGTGCCCGGCCGTACGGGTATCCTTTGGGCCTTTTCCGGTTCTTTAGACAAAGACAACTACCGCAGTTATGGAGAGACATATGCAGATCAGCGTGACACCCGATATTTTCAAGCTGGCGCAGGTCTTTACCATCTCCCGAGGATCACGCACCGAGGCCAAGGTGCTGACCGTGCGTATCGAACAGGATGGCGTGACGGGCTGTGGTGAATGTGTGCCCTATGCGCGCTATGGTGAGACGCTGGAGAGTGTGACGGCTGAAATTGAAGGTCTGCCAGAGCGTTTCAACCGCGAAGAGCTGCAATCGCTTTTGCCTGCAGGGGCCGCGCGCAATGCCGTTGATTGCGCGCTGTGGGATCTGGAAGCGAAACAGGCGGGCAAGCGGGTCTGGGAGCTGGCAGGTCTGCCGGAGCCAAAACCAGAAATCACCGCCTATACGCTGTCACTGGACAGTCCCGAAAACATGCAGGCGCAGGCCGCCAAGAATGCCCATCGCCCACTACTGAAGATCAAGCTGGGCACCGCCGACGATATGGCCCGCCTGGAAGCGGTGCGCGCTGGAGCCCCTGAGGCCCGCATCATTGTCGATGCCAACGAGGGCTGGAGCGCCGAGGTCTACGCTGACCTTGCCCCACATCTGGTACGACTGGGAGTGGCGCTGGTGGAACAGCCACTGCCTGCGGGGGAGGACGCTGCGCTGCTGGGGATGGAGCGTCCAGTGCCAGTCTGTGCCGATGAGAGTTGTCATGATCGCGAGAGCCTCGCAGCCCTGGAGGGGAAATACGACGTCATCAACATCAAGCTGGACAAGACCGGTGGGCTGACGGAGGCGCTGCAACTGCGCGACGCGGCACTTGCGCGGGGTTTTGAGGTGATGGTGGGTTGCATGGTCGGATCCTCTCTTGCCATGGCGCCTGCGACACTGGTGGCACAGGGGGCGGTGGTCACTGATCTTGACGGGCCGCTTCTGTTGGCCGAAGACCGTGCGGAACCGTTGAAATTTGACGCAGACGGCGTGCACCCGCCGGAAGCGGCCTTGTGGGGCTAAGGAGAGCACTATGACCCGTACCGTATATGTGAATGGCGACTACCTGCCGGAGGATGAGGCCAAGGTCTCGATTTTTGACCGCGGTTTTCTGATGGCGGATGCTGTTTATGAGGTGACCTCGGTTCTGGGCGGCAAGCTGATTGATTTCGAAGGTCACGCCGTACGTCTGAAACGGTCTCTGGACGAGCTGGAGATGGCCGAGCCCTGCAGCAAGGAAGAGCTGCTGGAGATCCATCGCAAGCTGGTGGAGCTGAACGACATCGACGAAGGTCTGGTCTATCTGCAGGTCAGCCGTGGCTCTGATGGGGATCGTGATTTTGTGTTTCCCTCGGCTGAGACCACGCCGACCATCGTGCTGTTCACCCAGAACAAACCCGGTCTGGCGGACAGCCCGGCGTCGCGCAAGGGCGCTAAGATCATCTCGATCGAGGATATTCGCTGGGGCCGCCGCGACATTAAGACCGTGCAGCTGCTCTACCCCTCCATGGGCAAGATGATGGCGAAGAAGGCCGGGGCCGATGATGCCTGGATGATTGAGGATGGTCACGTGACCGAAGGGACCTCTAACAACGCATATTTCGTGAAGGATGGCGTGATTGTTACCCGCCCGCTGTCCAATGACATTCTGCACGGCATCACCCGCAAGGCGGTTTTGCGCATGGCAGAAGAGGCACAGATGAAGATCGAAGAGCGCCTGTTCACCATTGAGGAAGCGAAAGAGGCGGATGAGGCCTTTACCACATCGGCTTCCGCCTTTGTGATGCCGGTGGTTGAGATCGACGGCGTAGCGCTGGGCGATGGCACACCGGGTCCGATCGCCAAGCGCCTGCGCGAGATCTATCTGGAAGAAAGCATGAACGCGGCGATCTGATCACGCGCTCATCATGTGCGAAAATAAAAGGCCGCCCGCATCACTGCTGGGCGGCCTTAGTATTGAGCGCTGCGGCTTTCGCAGGCTTGCGGCCTCAGAGTAGGGCGAGCAGCTGTTTCGCGGCCTCTTCCGAGGAGGCGGGGTTCTGGCCGGTGACCAGCTTGCCGTCGGTGATGGCAAAGGAGGCCCAGTCGTCGCCTTTCTCGTAGGTGGCGCCATTTTCAGCCAACATGTCTTCCACCAGGAAGGGCACCACGTCGGTGAGGCCGACGCCGTCTTCTTCGCTGTTGGAGAAGCCGGTCACGCGTTTGCCCTGTACCAGCGGCGCGCCATCGGCGTCTTTGGTGTGGCGGAACACGGCTGGGGCGTGGCAGACAGCGCCGATGGGACGGTCGCTGTGTGCGAAGGCCTCGATCAGGCGGCGGCTGTCGGCGTCTTCGGCCAGATCCCAGAGAGGACCGTGACCGCCGGGATAGAACACCGCGTCAAAGCCATCATCTTTGACCTCTGCCAAGACCTTGGTGTTGGCCAAGGCGTCCTGCGCGGCGGTATCTTCCTTGAACCGGCGGGTGGCATCGGTCTGGGCGCTTTCATCATCGCTCTTGGGATCGAGCGGGGGTTGCCCCCCTTTGGGGGAGGCCAGTGTGATGTCGGCGCCTGCATCTTTCAGCGCATAGTAAGGCGCGGCGAATTCCTCCAGCCAGAAGCCGGTTTTTTCGCCTGTGTCGCCCAGTTTGTCATGGGAGGTGAGAACCATCAGGATTTTCATCTCGGGTCTCCTTGTGTTTTGAAGTTCAGATCAGTCGGCGAGGTGGATGACACGTTTGCCAAACGCTTCGCCTCTCAAAAGACCAACGAATGCTGCGGGCGCTTGTTCCAGACCTTCGATCATTTCTTCGCGGTATTTCACTTTGCCCTCCTGCACCCAGCCGGTCATCTGCTTGGCAAACACCGGGTAGAGATGGCCGAAATCGTCAAAGACGATGAAGCCGCGCATGGTGATGCGTTTGCGCAGCAGCTGGCCCATCAGGTAGTTCATCCGATCAGGGCCGTCGGGGAGGGCAGTTGCGTTGTACTGGGAAATCAGACCGCAGAGCGGGATGCGGGCAGAGGGGTTGAGGAGCGGCATCACCGCGTCAAAGACAGCGCCGCCGACGTTTTCGAAATAGATGTCGATGCCATCTGGAACCGCCTTGGCAAGGTCGTCGGCAAAGCTGTCGTCCTTGTAGTCGATGCAGGCGTCAAAGCCCAAAGTATCGACCACGTGCTGGCATTTCTCCGCACCACCCGCGATGCCAACCACGCGCAGGCCGAGGATTTTGCCGATCTGGCCAACCGTTGCGCCGACCGGGCCGCTGGCGCCTGCGACGACCAGTGTTTCGCCTTCTTTTGGCTGGCCGATCTGGGTGAGACCCGCCCAAGCGGTGAGGCCCGGCATGCCCAGAACACCAAGCGCCCAAGACGGGTTCTGCGGGGTCTTGCCCATATTGATCACACCGGTGCCATCCGACAGTGTGTAGTCCTGCCAGCCGCCGAATGCGACGACCCAATCGCCTTTTTCGTATCCCTTGACGTTGGATGCAACGACCTCGGCAACGGTGCCGCCCACCATGACCTCGCCGATCTCGACCGGCGCGGCATAAGAGGGCGCGCTGCTCATCCGGCCACGCATATAGGGATCCAGCGACAGGTATTCGTTGCGCAGGAGCATCTGACCTTCGCCCGGGGTGGGCACTTCGGTGGTTTCCAGGCGCAGGGTGCTGTCGGTTGGCTCACCCTTGGGGCGCTCGGCGAGGACATACTGGCGGTTGGTGGTGGAGCTCTGTGTCATGTTAGGGTCCTTTTCTGAAGGGATTAGACCGATCGTCTAGTGATCGGCAAATTTTTTTGCGGCACCCTAGGGAGCCAGAATGTCTCTGACAGGTTAGGCGTGCCGGGGTGGGGGGAGCATGGCCCGGGTCTGGACCATGGCAGTGTTGAACGGGGTGCTGTCCTGCGACAGATGCGCCATCAGGCTGGCGCCAAGCCAGATCTGATAGAGTGTGATGGCGGTATGGATTGGGTCGACGCTCGGGCTGAGGGAGCCGTCCCGTTGACCTTTGCGCAGGCAGTCAGCCAGCCGCGCTGTAATGCCTTCGACAGCCTGTTGCAGAATGCCGCGCATCGCGGGGGAGAGGTCGGCAATTTCGGCGGCCAGTTTGACAATAAGGCATTTTTGACCGGCCATGTCCGAGCTCTGCCGCTCCTGCCAGGCGGTGACATAAGACAGCACCTGATCGCGCCCGGTCAGCTCTGGGTTGTTCAACGTGGGCGTCAACTCAATCCGGTACTGGTCGACGTAGTGACGCAGCAGGGCGCAGCCGTAGTCTTCTTTGGAGGAAAAGTAGTGATAGAACGATCCCTTCGGCACCTGTGCCGTCGCAAGCAGCTCCGTCAGCCCGACGGAGGTATAGCCGCGCTGCGCCGTCAGTGCGCGTCCAGTGTCCAGAATATGCAGTCGGGTGTCACTCATGCGAGTAGACATAAGATCACTAGACCGATTGTCTAGTGGGGTTGGCAACTTTTTCTACCTGTCAAAACGAGACAAGGCCCCGCGTCTGCGAGGCCTTGCGCTGGCTGATACCAAGTGATCGGGAGGTATTACTTGATCATCAGCTGAGGGGATACAACATCAATGCCCAGAGCCTTGCCGACCGCGAAATAGGTCAGCTTACCAGCGTGCACGTTCAGGCCATTCAGCAGATGTGGATCGTCTGCGCAGGCTTGCTTCCAGCCTTTGTTTGCCAAATTCAGCAAGAATGGCAGGGTGGCGTTGCCCAAAGCCTGGGTCGAGGTGCGGGCAACAGCGCCGGGCATGTTGGCCACGCAGTAGTGCATGATGCCGTCGACCTCATAGATCGGGTCGGCGTGGGTAGTGGCCTTTGACGTCTCGAAGCAGCCGCCCTGGTCAATGGCGACATCCACCAGCACTGCGCCGGGTTTCATCTCGCTGAGCTGGGCCCGTGAGACCAGCTTTGGTGCTGCAGCACCGGGGATCAGAACCGCGCCGATCACCATGTCTGCATCACGCACCAGCTCGGCCGTGGCGCCTGCGGTGGAGTATTGGTTCTTGAAGTCGCGGCCGAAGACATCGTCGAGATATTTCAGGCGTGTGAGGGAACGGTCGAGGATGGTGACATCCGCACCCATGCCAGCAGCGATCTTGGCTGCGTGGGTGCCAACGACGCCGCCACCGATCACCACAACCTTGGCCGGGGCCACGCCAGGGACGCCGCCCATCAGCACGCCGCGACCACCGTTGGCCTTCTGCAGGGTGTAGGCGCCCACTTGTGGGGCCAGACGGCCGGCAACTTCGGACATCGGCGCCAGCAGCGGCAGGCCGCCACGGTCGTCGGTCACGGTTTCATAGGCAATCGCGGTGCAACCGGAATCCAGCAGATCACGGGTCTGATCGGGATCGGGGGCGAGGTGCAGATAGGTGAACAGCAACTGGCCTTCGCGCAGCATCTTGCGCTCAACGGCTTGGGGTTCTTTCACCTTCACGATCATGTCTGCGGTGGCAAAGATCTCCTCGGCGGTGTCGATGATTGCGGCACCTGCTGTGGTATAATCTTCGTCGGTGAAGCCAGCGCCCATCCCGGCACCGGCCTGAATTAGGACGGTATGGCCATGGTTTACGGCTTCGCGAGCGGCGTCCGGTGTCATCCCGACGCGGAATTCCTGCGGCTTGATCTCAGTGGGGCATCCGATTTTCATGCGATCTCTCCTCCAGCATGCTTGCGCTATGATGCCGCAGGAGCGATGAGATTTGCTGCTTTTTTAGGCGAAATAAAAAGGTGCATATAGAAGGTTCTTCTAATATGTTCATCCTTCATCGAAGGATCTTTCGCAATATGTCACTTGACCACACAGATCGTCGCATCTTGCAGGTGTTGCAGAAGCAGGGACGGATTTCCAACGCCGAGCTGAGTGAGCAGGTAAACCTGTCGGCATCGGCCTGCCACCGGCGTGTGCAACGGTTGGAGACAGACGGGTATATTCGTAATTACGTCGCTCTCCTGGACGCGCGCAAGATGAACCTGCCGGCAACCGTCTTTGTGGAGATCACGTTGCAGAGCCAGGCGGATGAGCTGCTGGATGCCTTTGAGAAGGCGGTGGGGCGCATTCCCGATGTGTTGGAGTGTCATCTGATGGCGGGGACGGCGGATTACATCCTGAAGGTGGTGGCTGAAAACACCGATGATTTTGCCCGCATCCATCGCCAACACCTGACCCGGCTGCCTGGTGTGGCGCAGATGCAGAGTTCCTTTGCGCTGCGCACGGTGTTTAAAACCACGGCGCTTCCGGTCTGATCTACGCGTCTGCGCGGGCCTTTGCGTGACTTGTCAGGCAGGGGGATCTGGGAAAGACTGCCCCGACAGAACAAGACGGCAGGATTGTCGCGGGCGGGGGCGTATGGACTGGGACTATATCATTATCGGCGCAGGCAGCGCGGGCTGCGTGCTGGCCAACCGGTTGAGCGCGGCAGGCCAGCGGGTGCTGCTGCTGGAGGCGGGCGGCAAGGACAACTACCATTGGGTGCATATCCCGATGGGGTATCTCTATTGCATCAACAACCCGCGCACTGACTGGATGTATCGAACCGAGGCGGAGGCGGGGCTGAACGGGCGCGCGCTGATCTATCCGCGCGGCAAGGTGCTGGGCGGCTGTTCCTCCATAAACGGAATGCTCTATCTGCGCGGACAGGCGGCGGACTATGATGGCTGGCGCCAGCGCGGGCTCACCGGCTGGGGCTGGGATGATGTGCTGCCCTATTTCAAGAAATCAGAGGATTACGTCGACGGTCCGTCTGACATGCATGGGGTCGGTGGCGAATGGCGGGTGGAAAACCAGCGTCTGCACTGGGATGTACTGGACGACTGGATGCAGGCTGCCGCCGAATGGGGCCTGCCCAAAGTCACTGATTTTAATACCGGCAACAATGAGGGCGTCGGCTATTTTCGGGTGAATCAACGCGGCGGCTGGCGGATGAACACCGCGAAGGCGTTTTTGCGCACGGCGACTGGTGAAAATCTGAAGGTAGAAACCGGCGCCCACACCCGGCGCATCCTGACCGAGAACGGCCGTGCCGTAGGGGTTGAATACAGCCAGGGCGGTGTCGTGAAAACAGTGCGAACGGGCGGTGAGGTGCTGCTGTCTGCGGGGGCCATCAACAGCCCACAGATTCTTCAGCTGTCTGGTCTGGGTCCGGCAGACCTGCTGCGCGACCACGGGATTGCGGTGCAGCGGGACATGCCTGAGGTTGGTCAGAACCTGCAGGATCATCTGCAATTGCGTTGCGCCTGGCGACTGCAAAGGGCAAAGACATTGAACACGCTGGCCAATTCGTTTTTGGGGAAGGCAAAGATTGCGGCCGAATATGCCCTGCGCCGGTCCGGTCCGATGTCGATGGCGCCGAGCCAGCTGGGGGCGTTTTCCCGTTCGCGCCCGGATCTGGCGACGCCGGATCTGGAGTATCACGTCCAACCGCTGACGCTCGACGCCTTTGGTCAGCCGCTGCATGATTTTCCGGGATTGACGGCAAGCGTGTGTAACCTGCGACCTGAAAGCCGGGGAGAGGTAGCTATCGCCAGCGCGGATCCCATGCAGGCGCCCCGGATCGCACCGAAGTATCTCTCGACCGAAGGCGACCGTCAGGTGGCCGTGGCGGCCATCCGGCAGGCGCGGGCGATTATGGGGCAGGGGGCCATGCAGCGTTATGCACCGCAGGAGCTGAAACCCGGCGGCGGTTCGGATGATGAGGCGGATCTGATGCAGGCGGCAGGCGCGATTGGGACAACCATCTTTCATCCGACCTGCACGGTACGGATGGGCGCGGAGGAGGCGGCCCCGGTGGACGGCGCGCTGCGTTTGCGCGGGGTTGGTGGGCTGCGGGTGGTTGATGCCAGCGTGATGCCGGTGATTCCCAGCGGCAATACCAATGCGCCGACGATCATGATCGCGGAAAAGGCAGCTGATATGATTTTGAGCGATCATCGCGGGTAATTGGACGCGCGGGCAGCATGCCCCCTTGCGTCTGCCGCCAATTTTCGATTCCCTGTTCCGATCCGGCTGGCGCGCGGCCTGCGGGACGCGTTGGTCTGTTTCAGCGACCAGAGGGGCTGACAGTGCTCATCGCTTGCCTGACTGTGACACGAAACGATCACATCAGCCTGCTACAGCCGCGTGACTGACCAAAGACCGACCAAGGAGCTTTAGTGTGACCAGCGACCATGACCCTGATTCCTTCGACTGGCTGGACGCCGAACTTCAGGACACGCTGGACGAGGATTTCGAGATCGAATTCGCCGAGCCGATGCTGTCAATGGAATTGCGCAAGATCTACCGGTCACAACACCCGGAGATGCTGGATCGCAAGGTCTATTTTCGCAACTTGCTGCGGTTGCAGGCTGAGCTGATCAAGGTTCAGGATTGGGTCCAACACACCGGGGCCAAAGTTTGCATCCTGTTTGAAGGACGCGACAGTGCCGGCAAGGGTGGGGTGATCAAGCGGATCACCCAGCGGCTCAATCCACGGGTGGCGCGGGTGGTGGCGCTGCCTGCGCCCAGTCGCCGTGAGCAGAGTCAGTGGTATTTTCAGCGTTATGTGCCCTACCTGCCGGCTGCCGGCGAAATCGTGCTCTTCGACCGGTCCTGGTACAACCGGGCCGGGGTCGAGCGGGTGATGGGCTTTGCCAGCGATGATCAGGTCGAGCAGTTTTTTCAGGACGTTCCGGAATTTGAACGGATGCTGGTGCGGTCGGGCATTATTCTGCTGAAATATTGGTTCTCCATTACCGATGAGGAGCAGCAGCTGCGGTTTCTCATGCGGATCCACGACCCGATGAAGCAGTGGAAACTGTCGCCAATGGATCTGGAGAGCCGCATCCGCTGGGAGCAGTATACCAAGGCTAAAGAGGACATGTTCGAGCGCACCAACATTCCCGAAGCGCCCTGGTATATCGTGGAAGGGAACGACAAGAAGCGCGAGCGGCTGAACTGTATCGAGCACCTTCTGACCAAGATCCCCTATTGCGATGTGCCAAGTGAACGCGTGTCGCTGCCGGATCGCGAATATAAGCCCGACTACGAGCGCCGGGTGCTGCCGGACGACCTCTACGTTCCCAAGATTTACTGACCTGAGCTGACGTGGCGGCCGCACCGGAAGTGGGCGCAGATGTGCCATGCTGGCATTTTCTGTTCGGGGATGAGGCGGGGAAGAAGGAACCCGGAGCGGCAAATGCCTTGGTTGTAAGGGGGTAAGACAAGCGCCTGATGGGGGGGAGACGCTGCCTGCTCCGGGTTAGACCATCGGGTGTTCCAAATCCGATGGAGCGGGCAGCTGCTGGGGAAACGCGTCAGCCTGCCCGTGCATTAACCACAGTAGCGCAGTTTGTTCAAAACGAACACACGTATTGCGTGTATTTTTTGATAAAATATTAAGTTTATAAGTGACGGATTGTCGCACTCGCTATTTATGGGGAGGCCAAAAACGACAAACCCCCGCGGCTGAGCCTCGGGGGTCGTCATTTTGCGTCCAGAACTGCGGACAAAGGGCTCAGAGGAGGCCTTCGCGCTGTGCTTTCTTACGTGCCAGTTTACGGGCACGGCGAATCGCTTCAGCTTTCTCGCGCGCTTTTTTCTCGGACGGCTTCTCGAAATGTTGCTTGAGCTTCATTTCACGGAAGACGCCTTCACGCTGCAGCTTTTTCTTCAGGGCACGAAGCGCCTGATCGACGTTGTTGTCGCGAACACTAACCTGCATGTGGTTTTCACCACCTTTCTAAGTTGAGTTGCAAGGATTTGCAGGAAGTGGCCGTATAGCAAGGTCGCCCTAGCTTGTCCAGTACCGGGCCAGTTGCCGGGCAGGGCCACTGCGGCGATAAACGGCGGCGCGCCAGTGAGACGATTGGCCGGGTAGATTTTGCCGATGTGACATCACATATTCGATGTCAAACAGATGCAATTGCAACTAGTAAGACGTGAAATTTCAGAAGGCGAGACCATGACGATTGAGGATCACACCGACCCGCGCGCAGAGCCTGAGGCGGGAGATATCATCGGGCAACTGCTGGATGCAGCTCTGTTGCATGTGCCCTTTGATGGCTGGAGCGCGCAAACGTTTGCGGTGGCTGTCGAGGACGCAGGGATCACGCCAGCGCTGGCCGAGGCGCTGTGCCCGCGTGGGGCGGTGGATCTGGCGATTGCCTTTCACAAACGCGGCGATCAGCTGATGCTTGACCGTCTGGCCGAAGAGGACATGACCGGCCTGCGGTTTCGCGACAAGATCGCACGTGCTGTGCGGCTGAGGTTGGAAGTGGTCGATGACAAGGAAGCCGTGCGCCGCGGCACCACGCTGTTTTCCCTGCCGCAATACGCGGGCGACGGAGTTCGCCTGATCTGGGGCACTGTCGATGCGATCTGGACTGCACTGGGCGACGCATCCGAGGATATCAACTGGTACACCAAACGCGGCTCGCTTGCCGGGGTCTATTCGGCAACGGTGCTCTATTGGTTGGGGGACGACAGTCTGGAGCATCAGGCCAGCTGGGAGTTTCTGGATCGTCGGATCGACAATGTCATGCAGTTCGAAAAGCTGAAGGCGCAGGTACAGTCCAACCCCCTGCTGAAACCATTGCTGGTGGGGCCGAACTGGCTGGCGCAGCAGATCAAGGCGCCTGGCACCCGTGATGATCTGCCGGGCAGCTGGTCCGCGCCGCGGCGCTGAGCCGCGCAACGTTACCGCGATCCGCAGCGGTGCGGGACCTATGACAGTCGGGCGTCCTTTGCTAGTCAGTGACAACAGCGGAGGAATGCGAATGACCGAAATGATGCGCGCGATTGAGATCCAGGAGCCCGGTGGCCCGGATGTCCTACAGGCCTGTCAACGCCCGGTGCCGACACCCGGCCATGGGCAGGTGGTGGTGAAAGTCGCCTATGCGGGCGTCAATCGGCCCGATGCGCTACAGCGTGCCGGCAAATATGCTCCGCCCCCGACCGCAAGCGACCTGCCGGGGCTGGAAGCCTCAGGAGAGGTTGTTGCCCTTGGGGCGGGGGTCAGCGAGCTGGAGATTGGCGACCGCGTCTGCGCGTTGCTGCCCGGTGGAGGCTACGCCGAATATGTGGCGACCCCGGCGGCGCATTGCTTGCCAATTCCTGAGGGGCTTTCACTGAAGCAGGCGGCCTGCCTGCCGGAAACCTGCTTCACCGTCTGGTCCAATGTCTTCACCCGTGGTGGCCTACAGGCGGGGGAGCGGTTCCTGGTGCATGGTGGCTCGTCCGGGATTGGGACAACAGCCATTCAACTGGCATCGCAGCTGGGCGCACGGGTGTTCACCACCGCCGGGTCGGATGAGAAATGTGCGGCCTGCCTGAAGCTGGGGGCCGAGCGGGCAATCAATTACCGGGACGAGGATTTCGTCGAGGTATTGAAGGGTGAAGGTGGTGCCAATCTGATTTTGGATATGGTGGGCGGTGACTATATTCCCCGCAGTGTGCGCGCATTGGCGGATGATGGACGTTTGGTGCACATTGCATTTCTGTCCGGGCCGAAGGTTGAGCTGAACTTTGCCCAGATCATGGCGCGGCGGCTGACGCTGACGGGCTCAACCCTGCGCCCGCAAAGCGATCTGGCCAAGGCGCAGATCGCCCAGGATCTGCGCGAGGTGGTCTGGCCTCTGATTGAGGCGGAGAAGTTTGCCCCGGTGATGGATCAGACATTTGCGCTAGAGGATGCGGCCGCCGCCCATACCCGGATGGAGGCATCGAGCCACATCGGAAAAATCGTACTGGAGGTCGGTGGCGAGGTGTAGACCGCACTGGGTGGGTGGCTCAGCAGGTGTCACCCGCCGCTTCCCTTGCTTGCCGTCACGCAATGGCACGACGATAGAGATGCCAGGTGGCGTGCCCCAGTACAGGGACGACCACGATCATGCCGACAAACATCGGAATCGCACCAAGAATGAGTAAGGCGGTGACGATGACGCCCCAAAGCAGCGAGACGAGAAGGTTCTGACGCACCACCCGCAGAGATGTGGCCACTGCGATCGGAAGGCCGACATGGCGGTCCAACAGCAGCGGAAAGGATACAAGGCTGACCGCGAGCGCGGCAAATGCAAAGACCGCGCCCACCGCGCTGCCAATCACCAGCATTGCCCATCCGGGTGCGGTGGTGAAGGTATCCCGCGTGAAGCTGATCACCGACTGTGGCGCCTCTGGGCCAAGTGTCCGGTTGTAGATGGCGGCGGCGACCGTCAGCCACAGGATGCAGAGCGCGGCAAGATACAGGCCCAGCATCAAAATCGAAAGAAACGCGGGAGACCGCAGCACCGCAAAGGCGTCCATCCAGCGCGGCGTGAACCCGGCCTCACGGCGCGATGACATCTCATACAGCCCGACAGCGGCCACCGGTCCGATCAGCGCAAAGCCCAGAACCAGCGGGAACACCAATGGCAGCAGGTTCATCGACAGGCTGAGCGTCACCAGGGCAACACCAATCAGCGGATAAAGGAAAACAAGCGCCATGGCGTCGGATCGGCAGGCGGTGAAATCTTGCCAGCCGGCCCGCAAGGCAGCGCCCAGATCCGTGATGTCCAATTGCAGTACGCGCGGCATCTCGCCAACCTTGTCGCTACCAAGGTGGTCCACCGAGGCGGAGACGTGAGAACTGGTTAGGCCAAAGGACTTAGCCAGCCAGCTGATGGGATTTCCGATGGTGCGTTCCATGATCCTTCCTCTCGTGTTGGCGCAGGGCGTACGGAGGGGGCGGGTCAGGTGGAGGCGGGCGTAGTCGGTCCGGATCAGTGACGCCCCAAGCCGGTGCGTATCCGCATGATACCATAAAATCAGCGCAACGTGTGTCACTATGGTGCGAGGGGGCGAGGGTTGCCAGCCGAGCGGGTCGGCGGGCAGAAGCCGTATCAACCTGACAGGGGGGTTAGCGGATCGGCTCAAACACCGCGTTTTTCTGTGTGCAATCGCGGATCACGTCGCGGCCGCAGGGAACTGGTTGCAGATCGCGGGACAAACAGATCCGGGCCTCCTGGATGTGACCGTCGCGGCAGGTGATGGTCAGCGTGTTGGAAGCCAGCTCTGGGTTGTCCTGCAGAAAAGCCTGCTCGACCAAGCTGGCAGGCAGCGTCACCGGTTGCTGCAGTTTGCGGAAGGCGGCGGGACGTTTGATCTGCCCATAGGCCTGTCTCGACAGCTCAAAATAGGCGCGGGGCGACAGGCCGGAGCAAGTGCCGTGTTTCTTCCACTGATGCCAGGCGAGGCCGGGGCTTCCCATGATATCCGCCATCTGCCGCGTCTGCTGGCGGTTTGGCGGGGCCTCGGCTGTGCGGCAGTAGCTGGGCCAGCCGCGGTGAAACTGCGGCCACAGACCATGCAGGGTCCAGCCGTGGTCATGACGGGGGTCGCATTGGTCGGATTTCCTGGCATCCCCCTCCAGTGCGCACCAATTCGGTGACCAGCTGAGCGCCAGAACGTAATAGTCGAATTGTCCGGCAATCTCACCTTCGGCCTTTGCCGGTGTTGTTGTGCCGACGTTCAGCCCGACGCCCATGACTGCAATAAGGGCCGCCATCAGGGCCTGTTTGATCCCGCGCATTCGCCTCTTTCCTTATAGAAACATCGCGACTATATAGAACTGAAGTTCCCCGACAACGGAAACCGCCCCAAATCGGGGAAGCCTCTTTCAGGCGACGGGAAAGATGTATCTGGGACAACCGTGTTATTAAGGAGATGAGCGCATGGCAAAACCGTTGATGGCCAAGGCGACCGCCGTGTGGCTGGTGGACAATACCACGATCAGCTTCAAACAGATCGCCGATTTCGTTGGCATGCACGAGCTGGAAATCCAGGGCATTGCAGATGGCGATGTGGCTGCGGGCGTCAAGGGGTTCGACCCGGTTGCCAACAACCAGCTGACGCAGGACGAGGTCGACAAGGCCGAGAAAAATCCGCTGCATAAGCTGAAGCTGAAGTTCAACCCGGCTGCCGCTGGCGAAGAAAAGCGCCGTGGCCCGCGCTACACCCCGCTGTCCAAGCGTCAGGACCGCCCGGCCTCGATCTACTGGCTGGTGAAGTTCCATCCGGAGCTGTCCGATGGCCAGGTGTCGAAGCTGGTTGGCACCACCAAACCGACCATTCAGGCGATCCGCGAGCGGACCCATTGGAACATTGCCAACATTCAGCCGATTGACCCGGTTGCTCTGGGTCTGTGCAAACAGTCCGAACTGGACGCCGCCGTCCAGAAGGCTGCGGCCAAGAAGGCTGCCGAAGGTGGCGTGATGAGCGATGACGAGCGTCGCAAGCTGGTGTCGACGGAACAGTCGCTGGATATGGACGCGGAACCCCGCATGCCGTCTGCGATCGAAGGTCTCGAAACCTTCACTCTGGGTGGCAACGACAAGCCTGATGCGGCCGAGGAAGAGACTGTTGTGGATGCTGACAGCTTCTTCAACCTGCCTGCCGGTAGTGACGATGAGGACGAGGACGAGGACAACATCGATCCCCGCTTCTAAGATCCGCAGGCCGCCGGAGTGGTGGCATGTCAGATAGCAAAGACCACGGTGCGCGCTGCGTTCCGTGGTCTTTTTGCGTCTGGGGGCGACTGATGCTGTAGGTGCCGCCACGGCGATTTCGTGACGCAGGATAGGGTGCGTGGAGGTCGATTATTCGACCGTCACAGAAAATTCGCCTTTCGATGCCGATCCCTGCATTTTTCTGACTTTTCCGCCTTGACGCGCGGGCGTGGCTGGCGTACCTCGCACCCCGACGGCGCGGTAGCTCAGTTGGTTAGAGCGAACGACTCATAATCGTTAGGTCGGGAGTTCGAGTCTCCCCCACGCCACCATTCTTCTCTTGAAAATATAGACTCGACCACTGGCAGATTGCCGGATGCAACCTGCGCTTTTCAGGCGATGAGCGGGTTTTACAGCTGGCCTCGGTTGCTCTCGTCAGAAGCCGATGGGGCGAGGTCTGCCACGGGCCTGTTGCAAAGCTTTAGATGTCCTTACGCGCGCGCAGGGCGGCTGTGATGGTGCCTTCATCTAGATAGTCCAGCTCTCCGCCGATGGGTACGCCCTGGGCCAGCGACGTCAGACGGACCTGCCCGCTGAGTTGATCAGCGATGTAATGTGCCGTCGTCTGGCCGTCGATTGTGGCGTTGAGCGCCAATATGACCTCGTTGACCTGTTCGGCCTGCACCCGGTCCACAAGGCGGGGAATGCGCAGCTCCTCCGGGCCGACCGCGTCCAAGGCCGAGAGTGTCCCGCCGAGTACGTGATAGCGCCCTTTGAAGACACCCGCACGTTCCATGGCCCAGAGGTCCGAGACATCCTCCACCACACAGAGCTCGCCGTTCTCACGGGTCATATCCTCGCAGATGGTGCAGAGATCACCGGTGCCGACATTGCCGCAGTTCAGGCACTCCCGCGCGGTGGCGGCCACCTCGCTCATGGTCTCGGCCAATGGGGTCAGCAGCAGGGCCCGTTTACGGATCAGGTGCAGCACAGCCCGGCGGGCAGAGCGTGGCCCCAGCCCCGGCAGCTTGGCCATCAGGGCAATCAGATCTTCGATATCGGTGGTTGAGTTCTTGATCATGCCTAACACCCCTGTCTGCCCCGCTATATAGGCTGATTGCGCCCTCGGAGTACAAGGGGGCGCAGGGCAACTGTTCAGGTTTTGTTTTTGCGTGCGCGCGGCGGACAAAAGAAAAGGCGACCCGAGGGCCGCCTGATGTTGTGTCTATGGTGCCGAGGGTCAGAACGGCAGCTTGATGTCCTTGGGCAGGCCCATGCTTTCGGTCAGGCTGGCCATTTCTTCCTGCGCTTTTTCTGCGGCTTTGGCCTGTGCATCCTTGATCGCGGCGAGGATCAGGTCTTCGACAACTTCCTTGTCGTCGCCATTGAAGATCGACGGATCGATATCCAGCGCTTTCAGGTCGCCCTTGGCCGAGGCGGTCGCCTTCACCAGACCTGCGCCTGCTTCGCCGGTGACCATGACATTGTGCAGCTCTTCCTGCATCTGCGCCATTTTGGTTTGCAGTTCCTGTGCCGATTTCATCATCTTGGCCATATCGCCAAGACCGCCGAGGCCTTTGAGCATCTGTTTTCTCCTAAGTGCGAGGGCGCAGGGCGCCGTAAGTCATCACCGCACATATTGCAATTGCGAGGCCGATGAACAAGTGGGGTGGTCCAAGGCAGCCTTCAGCAAGGGCGGAGGCTTCCCCATAATCAAGCGCGTTTTCGTATCGGTCAACCGCAACGACAAAGCTGATACCGGCCCAAAGCACGGCGGCGATTACGAAGGTCGGGCGGTTTCGTGTGGCCAGAGCGATGCCCGCAAGGGCAAGCAACGCAAGGGACACGGGCAGGGTGGAGAGGTTAATCAACTCATCCCAGGCGGGGGCGCGACCATCACCTGGTTGCCAAAACGGTCGTGCCTCATCACAGGCCTCTGCAAGGGCTGCGGCGGGAAACAGCGTCGCCATGAAGCCTATCGCCCAAGTCACTCTTCCTCGAAGGGATCCCATTCGTCTTCTACTTCGGGCAGGGCGTCTGCTTCGACCTCGGCGGCGAGATCTTCCGCTGTGCGGATGTTTTTGATCTTCGCCTTGGGGAAGCTCTCAAGAACCGCCTGCACCATCGGGTGGGTGCTGGCCTCCGCTCGCAGGGCGTTCTCTGCGGCGTTGTCGCGCTCAGTGATGGTTTCACCGCCACCCTCATTGGCGAGGGAGATCACCCAACGGGCATGGGTCCAGGTCTGCAACTGCTGGCCAAGACGCGCGGCGAGATCCTTGGGCGCGTCATCCGTGGGCTGGATGGTGATCCGGCCGGGTTGGTAAGACACCAGACGCAGGTAGGTTTTCACGTATTCCAGCAGCAAACCGTCGCGTTTTACCCGGATCAGTTCGATCACATGCTCAAAGCTGGGATAGCGGGCAAGCGCACTATCTACCTGCGGGGCGAGCGCGGTTGCCTGCCCGTTGCCTGCCGACATCGTTGGTCCGCCCTGGGGGCCGCTTGGCATGCCGCCCTGCGGTCCGGGTTGCTGAGGGACGTAACCGCCTGCGCCTTGGGGGGCGCCAGATGGTCCGCCAGAGTTCCCCGTCGGCGCGTTCATATGACCGCTGGGTGGCGGGGGCGGCGGCGTATCCTGCAGGGTGCGCATCAGCTGTTCAGGCGTCGGCAGATCTGCCACATGGGTTAGGCGGATCACCGCCATTTCGGCCGCCATCATTGCATTGGGGGCTGCGGCGACCTCTTCCAGCGCCTTCAGCAGCATCTGCCACATCCGCGTCAGGACACGCATCGGCAGCGCCTCTGCCATTTGGCTACCACGGGCGCGCTCATCCGGGCTGACAGTGGGATCTTCCGCCGCGTCGGGGGTGATTTTCACCACGGACACCCAATGGGTGATTTCGGCCAGATCGCGCAGGACGGCCAGCGGGTCGGCCCCCTCGGCATATTGCGCGCTGAGTTCGGTCAGCGCCGCAGCCGCGTCGCCTCGCAAAATCATGTCGATGAGGTCCAAGACCCGCCCACGATCCGCCAGCCCCAACATGGCGCGGACCTGATCCGCGGTTGTCTCGCCGGCGCCATGCGAAATTGCCTGATCTAGGAGTGAGGTGGCATCGCGGGCAGAGCCTTCGGCGGCGCGGGTGATGAGCGCCAGCGCGTCCTCGGCGATTTGCGCGTTTTCTGCCCTCGCGATCTTTTGCAGAAGGGCAATCATCACCTCAGGCTCGATCCGGCGCAAATCGAAGCGTTGGCAGCGCGACAGGACGGTCACTGGTACCTTGCGGATCTCCGTGGTCGCGAAGATGAATTTCACATGTGCTGGCGGTTCCTCCAGCGTCTTCAACAGCGCGTTGAAGGCGGAGGTCGACAGCATGTGGACTTCGTCGATGATGTAGATCTTATAGCGGGCAGAGGCTGCGCGGTACTGCACCGAATCGATGATTTCGCGGATGTCGCCCACGCCCGTTCGGCTGGCGGCGTCCATCTCCATCACATCGACATGCCGACCTTCCATGATCGCCGTGCAATGTTCGCATTTGCCGCAGGGTTCCGTGGTGGGGCCTCCCTGACCATCCTCGCCGATGCAGTTCATGCCCTTGGCGATGATCCGTGCGGTGGTCGTCTTACCGGTGCCGCGAATGCCCGTCATGATGAAGGCCTGGGCAATCCGGTCGGCGGCAAAGGCGTTTTTTAGCGTCCGCACCATGGCGTCCTGACCCACCAGATCGGCGAAGGTTTCGGGCCGGTATTTGCGGGCCAGAACCTGGTATTGGGATTGGCCTGCTGTGTCGCCTGCTGTGTCGCTCATGATCTCTCGTGCCAGATTCGGGGGTCGGTCGTTTGTATTCGGGTAAAGTAGGCAAGCGCGCGCGTGGCGTCCACCGCTGATGCAGATCCAGGAGGCGCAGGTGTCCACCGCCAGAGCGGACCCAGAAACCATTAGGTGCCGGAGGGGCGGACCGCTACATTGAAGGATGTGATCATCCGGGGGGATTGGTGGCGCAGGATTTGCGGCGCATTTGGCAGTGGGGGCTGACAATGGAGCATGGATCTGAGGGTGGCGATACCGATAGCGCGCAGAGAGGCGCACCGCTGGTGCTGCACGCGTTATCCGTGGCGGATGGTATTTTGGCGCTGTGCCCGCTACCCGGGGCAAGCGGGGATTATGACGCGGACATAGAACATATTCGAGAATGGCAGCCCGGGCTGGTGATTTCCATGACCACGGATGAGGAACACGTCGCCGTTGGCGCAGCGAGCCTCGGCAGTGATTTGCAGAGCCTTGGCAGCCGGTGGATCCACCTGCCGGTTCCCGACTTCAGCACGCCACCTCCGGACATTCTGAACCGTTGGCCTGAAGCCAGCCATATGGCCCGCAAAGCGCTTGTCGGGGGTGGTCGGGTGTTGGTGCATTGCCGGGGCGGCTGTGGCCGGTCGGGAATGGTTGTGCTGCGATTGATGACAGAATGCGGTGAGCGGCCCGATCTGGCGCTGGCGCGCCTGCGCGCGGTGCGCCCCTGTGCCATTGAAACTGAGGAGCAGATGGCTTGGGCCTATGGCCCAAGACGCATTCCCGGCAACGCGCGCTGACTTGGGTAACTTGGGAGCGCGGCGCCGCAAATTGGTCAACCTCGCCATGGTGTTTCATTCGGATGCAGCGCCGCGCAATCGCGGCGCCGGAGACCGGTTCGACAGGTTGATCTGGGTCGTCAGGCGGGCACGGATTGCAGCGCTGCCGCTGTGCGCGCGGGTTGCGGTGTCAAGGGCAGAGCCTGAGCCAAGCCACAGGGGTATTCCCGCAGGCAGGTAATGGGGCGGCTGTTCGCAGTTTGGCAGAAAAGTGCGTCCGCGAATTGGTCAAGGCTGCCCTGATCCACCTCGGGAGAGATGCCGAAGTAGATGCGGATGCGATCGTGGCTGGCCGCAAACCGTGCCTGGCAGGGCCGGTCGCAGGCGGTCAGTTCACAGGTGCCCGCAATTTCAAAGTCATCAGTTGTGACCGCACGGGCCTGTCCTAAAGCAGCGGCCAGGCGTGACAGCATGCGTTCTGCCGCAGGGCAGGGTTGCCCCAGATGTTGGCAATTGCTGAGTGAGTAGCGGTGTGTTGTGTCAGTCCAGTTCATTGCGCCCTCCGCGCGAAGGAGGGGATGAATGGTCAGAGCTGGCAGGCCAATGGGCAGACATGCAGACCCTGCCAGAACACCCCGCCTGGTTTCGAGTTTCTTGTCTGATGGCAGGTCTCCTGACTCGCGGGTCGTCACAACACCGGTGCCTTCCCAATGCGGCAGGTCCATATGGACCTCGGCATCAGTGGCATAGTCCGGGGTCGCTCACCGCTTACAGTTGCGGGGGCAGTCGCGGCATTGATCTGGCAAGTCTGCCATCTCGCACCGTGTTCCCTTTTCATCCTGACCACCCAATGGTGATACAGGAACCATCTATCGAAGAGCTAGCGGGGGCGGGGGCGAGTCGTCAAGCATATCGTCGGGTATGTCCCGGAATTACTGACCCGTACTGGCGCTACAGATTGTGCTGCCGGTTCAGCGGTATCTATATATTGTGCTGCCTAGCATCTCTTATGCGGAAGTGATGCTTTGCGCTCACTGCCGCCGACCAGTCATCTCATAAGAAAGGGAAAGGTGAGAGGTTGGACATCGACCCAAGCGGGGCTCGTTGTGGCTGCTTCCTTCCGGATCTGACCAGGTTGGCGAGGCGCTTGCCCGCGCCAACCTCTCGACCCCGATATAGGAGGGCAGGCGGAGAATGGCAAGCCCGTGCGATGCGCAATGTAAACGGAGCGACGAGGTGCATCATATGCTCTGACCTTACAATCTGACGCCAATTCGCAAGAACCCGTCGGGCGTGGTACCACGCAGGCTGTGGCGGGACGGATCAAGATCGCTGAGATAAGCGCGGGCCCCGGGGCCGGTAAAGATCTCGGCCTCGGTGGAGGCGTGGCTAACCAGGCGCCAGGGCGCAGGTGCGTGTTCCAATGGGTCACGGTCGAGACGCCCGGCCACATAGTCACGGATCACGTCTCTGACCCGTAATGGGGGGATCGGCAGCGGCGTGGCGGACTGGGCCATGGCGAAATTGCCGCCACCACCGATGCGATAGCTGCTGACTGCGACTGCGAAATGCTGGCTGTCGCGCACTGGCGCTCCCTTCCAGCGGAGGTTGCGAATTCGATGGCTGTCGGGATTGGCCAACTCGCCATCGATTGCAAACCTTGCCGGTGCGGAGACATCGATATCATATTGAACACCAAAAATAACGTCGAAGTTGTGGCCAGCCCGGTCATTGTCAAGCAATGGTTCACCAGATGAGCCCGGCGCGATCTGATTGAACAATCCGGCCGACATCTCCAGCCAGGCGCGCAATTGGGCGCCATTCAAAACCACTGTGCGTAGCTCATTTGGGAACGGCTGGATATCGACGACATGGCGCATATACATCTGTCCAACCGGCACATCGGTATAGTTCGACGGACCAGAGCGCGCGCCGAACTTTCCAGGCGCCGCAGCAGAAAGCAGTGGCAGGTTGCTTGCCACAGTATCTGTCAGGGCCGGGCGAACCGCAGCGGCCTGTGCCCGAGCCACCAGCGCCAGCGCTTGATCGTGTCCAAGAAAGGTAAAATAGGAATGCAGCGGTTGGCTCGTGCGTCCGACAGGTTGCGCCATGCGGCTTCGTGTTTCGGCATGATCTTCTGCGAGAGCCTCTATGACCGAGGTGTCTTCGTCGACTAGGGGGGTCAGAACACTGTCCGTGTCACAGGTCGGCCTGCGTTCTGCAATAGGGCGGAGCGCACTGGAGGCATAGGTCACGTCCCAGCGACCTGTGCTGAGCCTAATACTCAGATCGATCACTCCGAGATGCGAGCCATGGGCACCCGGCATGACAATCGGGACCGAAACTGGATGCCGCGGATCAGGCAGCGTCAGGTGTGTGTGACCGCCAATGATAGCGTCCAAGGAGCCAAGGTTGGCAAGCGGATGAAGGGCATTCTCGATGCCATAGGCGGCGCCTGTTTCCCCGATTCCAGTGTGGGCCAGAGCCACGACAATATCGCAGCCGTTCCTCCGTAGCGCCGCAGAGTGCTTGCTGGCCGATTGCACCATGTCATCAATAGTAACTTTGCCGTGCAAAGCATGGGCTGCCCATTTGAGTGTTTGCATCGGCAGGACCGACAGCAGTCCGATTCGCAGCGGCGCAGTATTGTCGGCACCAGGAAGCACGCGCTCCAATACGACAGACTGACAGAACGGCAGTGACAGCTGCGGGTTCAGGGCTCGCATATTGGAACACAGGACCGGACAGTTGATCCGAAGCAGCGCCTGTCGCAACTGATCCAATCCAAAGTCGAAGTCATGATTTCCAAGGCCGATGGCGTCATAGTTGAGCAGATCAAATGCGCGTGCAACCGGTGCAGGGCGGACGTCACTGAGCTCTAGCGGGCGCTCTGCAATCGGGGTTCCGAATATGCTGTCGCCATTGTCCAGAAGCAGGGTGACAGCACCGTTTGCGGCCGCCTCGCGGCGCGCCTGAGCGATCAGCGTGGCCACACGCGAAAGCCCCAGCGCAGGATCAGGTTGATCGGAATAATAATCGTGACTGAGCAGGTTTGCGTGAAGATCTGTGGTCGCCAGAATACGCAGGGATCCGACCTTACTGTCTTCGGCTTTATCCGATCCTGTCATTTGGTATTTCTTAGAGGTCGCACGGTAAATCCCGAGGTGGCGTTGGTTGCCAATTTATTAACAAGCCTGTTTGCCTCTTTGAAGCAATCAAATGTGACACTCGAAAGCCGCTTATTGCTGAGAATTCTATTCAATCGTGTTGCTTTCCTCTTGAGATGCTGCGGAATTAGGGTTTTCACCCGCTAGGCAGGGCCAGAACTTTCTAGGTTACTGTGGCGTAGAGGAAACAACTTTACACCCTAAAGTTGCATTCTTGTGACGATTTCAGGTGGAGTGGCGCATGTGTGCGCAGACGTAGAATTAGAGGGCGCGATGCGACAGGCAGAACAGGTGACATTTGGCGGCAGTGGTTTGGACCGGGCGGCGCATCTCAGGGACGATCCTGCGGCTTTGGCTGCGCTGTGGGAAGGTGGGAACTGTCGTATCTTGTTGATCTGGCGTGGAAAGCCATTGTGCGCCCTGCCTTCAGAGGTTGCCGTGGCATCAGACAGTGCGATTGTCCCTGAGGCTCTGGCCTGGATCCGGCCCGATCATCCTATGGTCACGGGCGCGGCGGCGGGTGCTGTCTTCCTCGGGATCTGTGCAGCAGGGCGGGCACGATTCTCGGTTGATATCAGTGATTGGCAGCCGGACAACCTTGACGATATAGCGCTGCTTGGCTTTGTGGACAGCAGCGAGCAGCGGCATCCGGATCTGCCGCAGGGCACTGGATTTGTCGAACTGCGCCGCATCATGGCGCAGCTCAGCCGCGAGGACGCAGAACTTGCGGCGACCGCACGGGCGGTGTTTGGCTGGCATCATTCGCATGGGTATTGTGCCTGCTGTGGTGCCAAAAGCGATATGGCGCAGGCGGGGTGGCAGCGGGTCTGCCCCAGCTGTGACGCCGCGCATTTTCCGCGCACTGATCCCGTCGTGATCATGTTGATCACGCATGGCGATGCGGTACTGGTCGGGCGGTCGCCGGGATGGCCCGAGGGGATGTATTCCCTGCTGGCCGGGTTCGTGGAACCAGGCGAAACACTGGAGGCCGCTGTGCGGCGTGAGACTGCGGAAGAGACCGGCGTAGAGGTCGGTGCCGTCAGCTATCTGTCCAGTCAGCCCTGGCCGTTTCCAATGTCACTGATGTTCGGCTGCGCGGGCGAGGCGCTGGGGCGTGAGATCACCATTGATCCCAAAGAGATCGAAGATGCGATCTGGGTCTCACGTCAGGATATGATGACGGTATTCGAAGGGGAGCACCCCGATATTCGCCAGCCGCGCAAAGGTGCAATTGCGCATTTTCTGTTGCAGAACTGGCTTGCAGATACGCTGGATTGAGACGAATAGTAGCAGTCAGTACAAGACCGCCATCGGATTTTCCGATCCGCTGTAACAACAGGACGCCCATGGATTTTTCCAGCAAAGAAGACATCGACGCACCAATTGCAGAAGTCTTTCGATCAATCGCAGATTTCGAAAACATGGAGCGTATGGCGCTGCGTCGGGGTGTGGATGTGCAGCGGATGGGGGATGTTCATCATCCCGAAAACGGGCTGGCCTGGGAGATCGAGTTCCAGTTTCGCGGCAAGAAACGCAATCTGCACCTATCGCTCAGCACTTATGAACCTGTGACACAGATGGTGCTGACCGGCACAGGCAGCGGCCTGGATGGCGCGATGGATATCGAGTTGCTGGCCCTGTCGCCGCAGCGCACCCGCTTGTCGGTGACCTTATCGCTGACACCCAAGACGCTGTCGGGGCGTTTGATGGTTCAGTCCCTGAAGCTGGCGCGCAGCAAATTGAACCGCGGCTTCAAGAAACGCGTGTCCGAGTTTGCCAAACAGACCGAAGACCGGGTTGGCCGCTCCGCCTGACGCGAATTACAGATCAGAAACGATCGTCATTCGCTGGGTAGACTCCCAGGATTTCGATGTTTGTAGTGAAATAGGCCAGTTCATCCATGGCGAGGCGGACATTGGGATCGTCCGGATGTCCATCAATATCAGCATAGAACTGGGTCGCGGTGAAGGACCCGTCGACCATGTAGCTCTCGAGCTTTGTCATGTTGATGCCATTGGTCGCAAAGCCACCCATCGCTTTGTAGAGTGCGGCGGGTATGTTGCGAACCTGGAAGACGAAGCTGGTGATCATGCCATGGTTGCCCCGGCGGTCCATATTCGGCTCGCGCGACATGGTCAGGAAACGGGTGGTGTTATTGCCATGATCCTCGATATGGCGGGCCAGCACCTCCAGACCGTAGATCTCGCCAGCCAGTTCACTGGCCAGCGCGGCGTGGGTCTTGTCCCCTTGTTCGGCCACGTCACGGGCAGCGCGGGCATTGTCGGGGCTGACACGGCCGTGGATGTTGTTTTCGCTTAGAAACCGTGCACATTGCGGCAGCAGCACGAGATGCGAATGCGCCTCTTTGATGTCTTCAAGCTGCGCGCCCGGTACGCCAAGAAGATTGATATGCACGCGCACAAAGGCTTCGTCGATGATATGAAGACCACTGTGCGGCAGCAGGCGGTGAATGTCGGCAACGCGCCCATAGGTGGAATTCTCCACCGGGAGCATGGCCAGCTCAGCGGCGCCGCTGCGCACGGCGTCAATGGCGTCCTCGAAATTGCGGCAGGGCAGCACGTCCATGTCGGGGCGTTCCTTGCGGCAGGCTTCGTGGCTGTAGGAGCCAAGCTCCCCCTGAATGGCAATTCTCTGGGTCATAACTGCGACATCCGTGCAAAACTTCAAAAAACGGGCGTTTCGTCGCGCTGTCTATACCTTGCCACTTGAGAGGGGAAGCCTTAGACACCCTCCCAGACAGCTGAAATGGACTCGCGATCATGTTTGACACGATGACCCTTACCAAAGCGACCGCAGGCGTTTGCGGCGCGTTCCTCGTGTTCCTCCTGGGCAAATGGGCCGCAGAGGAACTCTATCATACCGAAAGCCATGGCGAGGCTTCTTATGTGATTGAAGTGGAAGAGGCAGGTGCGGAAGAAGTTGCTGAAGTCGTAGACTTTGGTGAACTGATGGCCGCTGCAGACGTTGGCAAAGGTGCCAAGGTCTTCAAGAAATGCTCCGCCTGCCACAAACTCGAAGCCGGTGAAAACGCCACTGGCCCCTATCTCTATGGGGTGGTTGATCGTCCGATCGCCGCAGCGGATGGCTTTGGATACTCTGCCACTCTGGCCGGTCTTGGCGGTGAATGGACAGCAGAAGAGCTGGATGCCTTCCTGACCAAACCGTCACAATACGCGCCGGGCACCACCATGAGCTTCAGCGGGCTGAAGAAGCAGAAGGATCGGGTGAACCTGATCGCCTATCTCGACAGCCTCGACGACTGATTTTCATCGACTTTTGACAGAATGAGGAGACCGCGCCATTTGGCGCGGTCTTTTTCCGTTTAAGGGGTGAGCGGCGCAGAAGTGATCAGGGTCGACCGCGACTTGGCAATTTCATGCCCCTTCGGTTCTTGACACACGGGAAATTCAGCCAATCTGAACTTGAATGTTAGGGGGGCAGCCGCTTAGCTTTGGGTCAGACAATGATCCTGGCAGCGAACGCCGGACAATGGAGGTATTGGCAGATGAAGACGCCCACCGCACCCCGCCGCGCCGTTTCGGCCCGAGTGGTTGATCCGCAACCATTTTTTCGCCTCGTGATGACAGGGTTTGCCACGCTCATCATCTGCGCGATGGCGGCCTCGCTGGCCTTTGCTGAGGAGCGGGTGATCAAAAGTCACGGTTTCACTGAATTCGGAGAGTTGAAATATCCCGAAGGCTTTGCCCACTTCGACTACGTCAATCCTGAGGCCCCGAAAGGCGGCGAGCTGTCTCTCTCTGCGGTTGGAACCTTCGACAGTATGAACCCCTACACCCGTAAGGGCCGTGGGGGCGCCATGTCGGCTGATCATTTTGAATCGCTGATGATAGGCTCCTACGATGAACCGGGATCCTACTATGGTCTGCTGGCCGAGAGTCTGGAGTATCCGGAGAGCCAGGACTGGGTGATTTTCAACATGCGCCCTGAAGCACGGTTTTCTGATGGGACGCCCGTCACGGCTGAGGATGTTGTCTTCTCGCACAACCTTCTGTTGGAGCAGGGGCTGCAATCCTACGCGGAGGCCGTCAAAAAGCGCATTCCCAAGGCCGAAGTGCTGGGGCCGCATCGGGTGAAGTTCTATTTCTCGCCGGATTTCCCGCGCCGGGCGATGATCACGCAGGTTGGTGGAACCTCGGTGTTTTCCAAGGCCTGGTTTGAGGCAGATCCGGAAAACCGGCGTCTGGATGAGCCGCGATTGGACCCAGGGATCGGGTCAGGCCCTTATGTGCTCGAAAGTGCTGACGTAAACCAGCGCATCGTCTATAAACGCAACCCCGATTACTGGGGCAATGACGTGAATGTAAATGTCGGGCGCCACAATTACGATCGCATTCGGATCGAGTATTTCGGCGATAGCGTTGCCGCGATGGAAGGGTTCAAGGCCGGGGTCTACACCATGCGCCCGGAGAACAGCTCCAAGAGCTGGGCCACTGCCTACGGGTTTGACGCGGTTAAAGAGGGCGATGTGGTGAAGGGGGAATTCCCCGATGGTAATGTTCCCGCTGCCAGCGGGTTTGTGATGAACCTCCTACGCCCCAAATTTCAGGATCCCCGCGTTCGTGAAGCGATCCAGCTTGCCTATAATTTTGAATGGACCAACGACAGCCTGCAATATGGGCTGTTCGCGCAGCGCCATTCGTTCTGGCAGGATTCAGCTCTTGAAGCAAAGGGGCTCCCAAAGGGGCGCGAATTGGAGGTGCTGCAGAATCTGGGTGATCAGATTGACCCGGCGCTTCTGACAAGTGAGCCAGTAATGGCGCATAGTTCAAAACCTGCGCGGCCAGCGGATCGGCGCAACCTGCGCCGGGCGATGAAACTGCTGGATGAGGCGGGCTGGGCTGTTGGCGATGACGGGTTGCGCCGCGATGCCAAGGGAGAAGTGCTGAAACTGGAGTTTCTGATCGATTCGCCCACGATTGAGCGAATCGTGCAGCCCTATATCGCCAACCTGCGGCAGATGGGGGTGGATGCCATCTCTAACCGGGTTGATTTCGCGCAATATACCAGCCGTCGCCGCGAAAAAGACTTCGATATGATCACCTTCGCCTATCCAAAGTACCTGCAGCCCTCGACCGGGTTGTACCAGCAGTTTGGATCCGATGCGCATGAGTTTTCCGTGTTTAACCCGGCGGGGATGGCGGACCCGGCGGTTGATACGCTGATTGGTGCCATCGTAAAGGCGGAAGATCAGGAAGAGCTCTACGCCAATGTGCGTGCGTTGGACCGCGTTCTGCGGGCCAAGCGGTTTATGGTTCCCACCTGGTATCTGGATGTGAATTGGGTGGCCTATTGGAATTTCTATGAGCAGCCAGAGACCTTGCCGTTGTTCGATCTGGGGCTGCGCGATGTCTGGTGGGTCAACGCCGAGAAAGAAGCGGCATTGAAATCCTCTGGCGCGTTGCGGTAAGCGCCTGACATGGCAGCCTATATCCTTAGACGTTTTCTCCTGGTGATCCCGACGCTGTTCGGGATCCTCGTTATCAATTTCGCTCTGGTGCAATTTGTGCCGGGTGGTCCGGTCGAACAGATGATTGCACAGCTGGAAGGCGGCGGCGATGTATTCGAGGGATTCGCCGGGGGCGGCGGTGACGCTGGCGGAGAGGCCATCGCAGCCAATGACAATTACGCTGGTCGACAAGGGTTGCCGCCTGAGTTGATCGCAGAGCTGGAGCAGCAGTATGGCTTGGACAAACCGCCGTTGGAGCGGTTTATCCTCATGCTCGGCAACTACATGCGCTTTGACTTCGGCGAGAGCTATTTCCGCAAGATTGATGTGATGGATCTGGTTCTGGAGAAGATGCCGGTGTCAATCTCGCTGGGGCTTTGGTCGACATTAATCGCCTATCTGATTTCCATCCCATTGGGCATCCGCAAGGCTCTGCGGGACGGCAGTCGGTTTGATACATGGACCAGCGGTCTGATCATCGCCGCCTATGCAATCCCCGGTTTTCTGTTTGCAATCCTGCTCTTGGTGTTGTTTGCCGGCGGGTCCTATTGGCAGATTTTCCCGCTGCGGGGGCTGACCTCTGACAACTGGGAAAACCTCAGCCTTTTCGGTAAGATCGCCGACTATTTCTGGCACATCACGCTGCCGGTTGTGGCCTCGACCATTTCGGCCTTTGCCACGCTGACACTGCTGACCAAAAATTCGTTCCTGGATGAGATCAAGAAGCAATATGTGATGACCGCCCGCGCCAAGGGGCTGAGCGAGCGGCGGGTGCTTTATGGTCATGTGTTCCGCAATGCGATGCTGATCGTCATTGCGGGCTTTCCGGCGGTTTTTATCGGGGTCTTCTTCTCCGGCAGCCTGATCATTGAGACGATTTTCTCTCTCGACGGTCTGGGGCGCCTGGGGTTTGAGGCCGCGGTGGCGCGCGATTATCCGGTGATCTTTGGTACGTTGTTTATTTTCGGACTGATGAGCCTCGTGGTCGGGATTATCTCCGACATCATGTATGTGATTGTCGATCCGCGTATCGACTTTGAAAAGAGAGAGGGCTGACAGATGGCATTGTCCCCGCTCAACCAGCGTCGCTGGAGCAATTTCTGCCGCAATCGCCGGGCCTTCTGGTCGCTTTGGATCTTTTCCGTTCTGTTCGGGATTTCGCTGTTTGCTGAGTTTGTCGCCAATGACAAACCGATGCTGGTGAACTACCGGGGCGAATATTTCACGCCTGTGTTCAACTTCTACCCGGAGACGGCTTTTGGCGGGGACTTCCAGACGGAGGCCGCTTACCGTGATCCGGAGGTACAGTGTCTGATTGCCTCTGGCGGTGTTGAGGACTGCTTCGACGATCCCGAAGGAATTCTGGAAGAGATCGAAGCCGGCACGTTTGCGGCGGATGGGTTTGTGGAAGGGTGGGCGATCTGGCCGCCGATCCCCTATTCTTTCAACACTACGGTTGACCGGCCCGGTGCCGCACCTTTGCCACCAAATGGGCAGAACCTGCTGGGCACGGATGATACCAAGCGCGATGTATTGGCGCGCGTCATTCACGGGTTTCGCTTGTCGATCCTGTTCACCCTGATGGTCACCGGAGCCGCCACCTTGGTGGGCATTGTGGCGGGCGCGGTTCAGGGGTTCTTTGGTGGCTGGCTAGATCTGATTTTCCAGAGGGTGATTGAGATCTGGGGCTCCATCCCGCAGCTCTACGTCATCATCATCATGTTCGCCATTCTGGGACGCAGTTTCTGGCTATTGGTGGTACTGATGATCCTGTTCAGTTGGACGGCCTTGGTCAGTGTGGTCCGGGCGGAGTTCCTGCGTGCCCGCAATCTGGAATATGTGCGCGCGGCCAAGGCATTGGGGGTGGGCAATATGACCATCATGTTCCGCCATATGCTGCCGAATGCAATGGTTGCGACTCTGACGTTTCTGCCGTTTATCGTGACCGGCACCATTGGCACGCTGGCAGGGCTGGATTTCCTTGGCTTTGGGCTGCCATCCTCCGCGCCGTCGCTCGGGGAACTGACCTTGCAGGCCAAGCAGAACCTAGAGGCGCCCTGGCTGGCGTTCACCGCCTTCTTTACCTTTGCCATCATGCTGTCGCTGCTGGTCTTCATCTTTGAAGGGGTGCGCGATGCCTTTGATCCGAGAAAGACATTCTCATGAACACTGACACCTCTCAGCTCCTGAATGTCCGCGATCTGCGGGTTTCCTTCCGTCAGGACGGCAAGGTGACAGAGGCAGTGCGCGGCGTGTCCTTTTCGGTGGGCCGCGGGGAAACGGTCGCGCTGGTGGGCGAGAGCGGTTCCGGCAAATCAGTTTCGGCGCTGTCGACAGTCTCACTGTTGGGTGACAGCGCCACGGTCACTGGTTCCGTTACTTATGATGGCACCGAGATGGTCGGCGCCAGTGAGCGCCATCTTCGGCAGGTACGAGGCAATGATATCAGCTTCATTTTTCAGGAGCCGATGACCTCTCTCAACCCGCTGCACTCGATTGAGAAACAGTTGGCGGAGTCGCTTGCTCTGCATCAGGGGCTTGGCGGCACGGCGGCGCGGGAGCGGATTGTGGATCTGTTGAACCGGGTTGGTATCCGGGACGCAGAGACCCGTCTGGACGCGTATCCGCATCAGTTGTCCGGCGGGCAGCGCCAGCGAGTCATGATCGCCATGGCTCTTGCCAACAAACCTGACATCCTGATCGCGGATGAGCCGACAACCGCCCTTGATGTCACCATTCAGATGCAGATTCTTGAGCTGCTTGCGGATCTGAAATCCAGCGAGGGCATGGGGTTGCTGTTCATCACCCATGATCTGAGCATTGTCCGCCGGATCGCGGATCGCGTCTGCGTCATGCAGGCGGGTGAGATCGTTGAAAGCGGTCCCACGGCTGAGATTTTTGCCAATCCGCAGCATCCCTACACGCGCAAACTGCTGGATGCCGAACCGACTGGCCAGCCTCAACCGGTGCCGGAGGATGCCAAGGAGCTGATCCGCGCCGAAGATCTGAAGGTGTGGTTTCCCATTCAAAAAGGCTTACTGAAACGCACTGTCGGCCATGTGAAGGCGGTAAACCCAACGTCGCTTTCGGTCCGCGCGGGTGAGACGTTGGGCATTGTGGGCGAAAGTGGCAGCGGCAAAACCACGCTGGCATTGGCCATCATGCGTCTGATCGCCTCTGAGGGGCGGGTTGAGTTTCAAGGACAGGATTTGCGGCAGTGGTCAACCCGCGATTTGCGCCGATTGCGGGCGGATATGCAGATCGTGTTTCAGGATCCTTTCGGGGCGCTTAGCCCGCGAATGACCTGTGCGCAGATCATTTCCGAAGGGTTGGCTATTCACAATGTGGATCAGGACCGTGATCCGCGAGATCTGGTCGCTGAGGTGATGGCTGAGGTGGGGTTGGATCCGGCATTTATGGATCGCTACCCGCATGAATTTTCAGGTGGCCAGCGGCAACGGATTGCGATTGCGCGGGCGATGGTGTTGCGGCCGAAACTGGTGGTGCTGGATGAGCCAACATCGGCACTGGACATGACTGTGCAGGTGCAGATCGTCAATCTGTTGCGCGACCTGCAGGAGCGGCATGGGCTCGCGTATCTGTTCATCTCGCATGATCTGAATGTGGTACGGGCCATGTCACACAAGATGATCGTGATGAAGCAGGGTGATGTGGTTGAGGCGGGATCGGCCGCTGACCTGTTCAACAATCCGTCAGATCCCTACACGCAGCAACTTCTGGCCGCAGCCGGGTAGGCTGCGGTTCGCGCAAGCATTTCCGGCGCTGCACAGTTTTGCGCTTTGATTGTCGCGACAGAATGGCGCATCCGGCTACAGAGCCACAGTCATTGGCCCGTTGAAACGGGTAAATCATTGTCTTTGTTGGAGCGTGAAGCGTCACCGTCGTTGGCAACTACGGCTGCAGTCGCTTCGCGACCTAAAGACTAACGCGGAGTCGCCAATTGTGATTTACGCCGCACATGTTTAAATTGACACTGCCAGGTGAGCATTAGCCTTAGCGCAGATCAAATCGGACCTCTCATGAACGCTCCTACCATTCAGAACGTCAATTGCGGCGATTGCCCTATTCGTCACCGTGCCGTTTGTGCGCGCTGTGATGCGGATGAGCTAGAGGTGTTGGATTCCATCAAATACTATCGCACCTATGATGCGGGCCAACCAATCACCTGGTCCGGTGACCGGATGGATTTTGTAGGCTCCGTTGTCTCGGGCATCGCAACCCTGACGCAGACCATGGAGGACGGGCGGACCCAGATGGTTGGTCTGCTGCTGCCCAGCGATTTTGTTGGCCGACCCGGGCGCGATACGGCAGCTTATAATGTGGTGGCAACCTCAACGGTGGTCATGTGCTGTTTTCGCAAGAAACCGTTTGAGGAGATGATGGCCCATACACCGCATGTGGCACATCGCCTGCTTGAGATGACATTGGACGAACTGGACGCAGCCCGGGAATGGATGCTGGTTCTGGGGCGTAAAACGGCGCGCGAGAAGATCGCCAGCTTGTTGTCTATTCTGGCCCGGCGCGATGCCTCCTTGCAGCTCCACAAAGACAGCAACCGTCGCGTTTTTGATTTGCCGCTGACCCGCGAGGCTATGGCAGACTATCTGGGGCTGACGCTGGAAACCGTCAGCCGACAGGTCTCCGCCCTGCGCAAGGACGGCGTGATCGAACTGGAGGGCAAGCGGCATGTGACCGTGCCTGACATGGGGCGCCTTATGGAAGAGGCGGGAGATGACAGCGATGGCGGCTGCCTGATCTGACCACTCCTTGAGCAAGCGAAGGGGCCGAATGTGTCGCCCCCTCCTTACTTGAGACCGTGCCTTAGTGGGCCATCATAACCGGCACTTTTGCCCTCTCCAGCATATTGCGGGTTGCTCCGCCCAGGATCGCCTCACGGAAACGGGAATGCCCGTAGGCCCCCATCACGATCAGATCTGCCGCTGTATCGACCGCATGTCGGTTCAACACGTCCGAGACGCGGGCCATGGTCTTGCTGAGCACATCAATCTCGCATTTGACCCCATGGCGCGACAGCATCTGGCACAGCAACCCGCCCGGATCTGAGCGCTCCGGTCCGTGCTGCGGCGGGTCGATAA
>NZ_JSWJ01000013.1:0-62516 GCF_000826845.1 Phaeobacter sp. S60 | reverse complement strand
CTGGCAGCAAAGTCGCCGTCAGCTGCCGTCGATCTGCGCCATTATCATTATCGTATTTCTGTTCTGGTTCTTCCTTGGTCACATGATTTTTGCTCTGTTTCTGGGGCATTCCACGATGACCAATATCTCCAGCTCGCCTGAGGTCTTCCTGACCGCAAACGGGGTGACTATGCTGGCGGTTGGTAGCGCGGTTGGTGCGATTTTTGCGCTGCTCCTTTATATGATTACGGTGCTGTCGCTGCCGCTATTGCTGGACCGGGAGGTGGATTTTGTCACCGCCATGATCACCAGTTTTTCCTATGTGCAGAGCAATTTTGTACTGATGATCCTCTGGGCGGCTGGCATTGCTGCGGCGACATTTGTGGCGATGATCCCGGGATTTCTGGGTTTGCTGCTGGTGCTGCCGCTGCTGGGCCACGCCAGTTGGCATGTCTACCGGCTGATCACGGCGCGGGCCTGAATTGGGCCTCCGCGCCCGCTATCTGAACCGCGTACCCACTCCCAGCAATCGCTGTTGAAAGGGGCTGAGTTCGTGTTGCTCCACAAATCCGGCCCGCCGCGCGGCGCGCAGGATGGCCCTGTGGTTCTGCCCCAGGTATTCATAAACCATACGCGTGGCGCGGTCGGCGGTCTCGCTTTCGCGACTGGTACGGGCGACATAGCCGGCCCAGACATTGGCCTCCATCGCGGGTACATTGGCCAAATAGTTGAAGGATGAGGTGCGCCCGCCGCGCCGCGCCAGCGTAAAGGCGACGCCGTCGTCATAGGCCGAGGCATAGCCACGAAATTCGCGGGATTTCGCATCGGCTGGCAACCCCTGATAGCGCATAGCGGATTTTGCTTCATAACCGCGGATGTAGGTGACCCCTTCGCTGCGAAACACCCGCACCAGCCCCAGAATATAGCGATCCGTCCGCACGAAGCTGCGGCGCAGAAACTGATAAAGACCGGACGGGAAGAATGCTTCAGTCATATTGGTGACGCCGGGGCCCAGAAAATCGTTCAGAAATGGTCCCTGAAGGATCTGCCCCTTACAGGAGAGCTGCGCGACCGGGTCCAGCAGGATGCGGGCATCCACGTCGAAGAAATTGCAGATCCTGTCCAGGACATCGGGCCGCGGAAAGCTCTCTCCGGTCAGGTAGCGATTAAATTGTGTGCGATTTATCCCCAGTTGCCGCGAAAGCTCAGAAATCGAGGGGTAGTCCTTGGCCAGCTGTCGAAGGTTAGCACCAAACATATTGCGCAGCTCGGCAGGGGAACGGTCGGGCTGGCTCACGTGTATCTCCTCTATGTTTGCAAATGGCTTCAATACCAGATCTTGCGGTTACCCACGGGAAGACATATCACAGTTGTAGATAATAACCGCTATTTTGATGCTACATAGCATCAATTCTGCATAAAACGGACACAAATTCGTACAGAAATTTCCAGATGTTCTTGGTGTTCCTAAAGCCTGATTTATCTCAGAATGGGTTGGGGCCAATGTGAGGTATGATATGATTGGTGTCGTTCTCTGGACCGACCATGACCTGCGGCAGGCTGTGATCTGGTGTGAAGATCACGGTGATCTGGTGTATTATCGTTGGGCTTCCTCTGATGAACCCATTGTGCTCAGCAAGGGAGATTGCGTCGCATTCCAGGTTGAGACGAAAGGTGCTTTACGGCTGGCCTGCGATTTGCGGATTATCAAGGAGAGCCAGAGCCCTGAACTCGCCGCGAAACTGGTCCGGGCGGAGCATGAGGCCAACCAAGTACCGCCAAAGAGTCGCTCAACCGCGACGGTCATGTCTTGGGAAGATGCGCGCCAGGATCCGCTATACCCTAACCCTGTCGGGGGAGAGGTGCGGGCCTGCGAGTCTGCCCTCGACGGTCTCTGCGATTCGTTCGATCCCTATCTGGCCGGGGCGACGGTGGTCTCCTTTCCGGACAAGAAGGCCAGAGAGGCCCGCGCGCAAACCAAACGGCGCAGCGGCTGACAGCGTCGCCCGAAGGGGTGTGCAGCATTTTGCGGGCATTGGCTGCACCTAGAGCAATTGCCGTTCGACCCTCAGTTTGCCCAGCAAAAGGGGGCCGCGCGGACGCCGCCCCCTTTGGGTGTTCTTCCGGATCTGATCAGTTGCCGCGCAGCAGCGCCGCAACGCCGGTGCGGGCGATTTTGGTCAGCCCCAAGGGCCGCATCATTTCTGCAAAGGCGTCAATTTTGTCTGGCGCGCCGGTCAGTTCGAAAATGAAACTGTTCAGCGTGGTATCCACAACCTTGGCGCGGAAAATCTCCGCCAGGCGCATGGCCTCGACGCGTTTGTCGCCTTCTCCAACCACTTTCACAATGGCCAGTTCCCGTTCCACGAAGGGGCCTTCCACGGTGAGGTCCGTGACCTCATGCACGGGGACGATCCGCCCCAGCTGCGCCTTGATCTGCTCAATCACCTGCGGGGTCCCGGTGGTGACGATGGTGATGCGCGACAGATGGCCTGTGTGATCAACCTCGGCCACGGTGAGACTGTCGATATTGTAGCCACGACCGGAGAACAGGCCAATCACGCGGGCCAGAACGCCGGGTTCGTTTTCCACCAGAATGGTGATGGTGTGGCGTTCCTGAACATCCGAGAAATTCGGGCGCAGGTTATAGGCGGAGTGGCTGGTGGAGCCTTTTTTGATGTGTAGGGCAGACATTTACGTCCCTTTCCTAAATTCCGGGGCAGGGCGTTGACGCCCCGCAGAATCTGTTCGTAACCTGGGTTAAACCAGCACCGCGCCGCCGGATTGGATGACGCCTTGGGTTTCGGCCTCGCCCAGCAGCATCTCGTTATGTGCCTTGCCCGAAGGGATCATCGGGAAGCAGTTTTCGTGCTTCTCCACCAGACAGTCAAAGATCACCGGGCCGTCGTAGTCGAGCATCTCCATGATCGCGTCGTCCAGATCATTGGGGTCCTTGCAGATGATGCCTTTGGCGCCAAAGGCTTCGGCGAGTTTCACGAAATCGGGCAGCGCTTCGGACCAGGAATGGCTGTAGCGCTCGCCGTGCAGCAGTTCCTGCCACTGGCGCACCATGCCGAGGCGCTCATTGTTGAGGATGAACTGTTTCACCGGCAGGCGGTATTGCACGGCGGTGCCCATTTCCTGCATGTTCATCAGCCAGGACGCCTCGCCCGCGACGTTGATCACCAGCGCATCCGGGTGCGCGACCTGCACCCCAAGCGAGGCGGGGGTGCCGTAACCCATGGTGCCAAGGCCACCGGAGGTCATCCAGCGGTTGGGATCTTCAAAGCCGAGGTATTGCGCCGCCCACATCTGGTGCTGGCCCACTTCGGTGGTGATGTAACGGTTGCGATCCTTTGTGAGGGCCTCAAGCCGCTCAAGCGCATATTGCGGTTTGATGGTGCTTTCAGACGCGGTGTAGGCGAGGCAGCGGATATCGCGCCACTCACTGATCTGCTCCTGCCATTGCGCAATCGCGGCGCTGTCGACCTTGCGGCCGCGGCTTTTCCAAACTTTCAGCACGTCTTCCAATACATGGCCGATGTCGCCAACAATCGGGATGTCCACGCGGATCACCTTGTTGATCGACGAGGGATCGATATCGATATGCGCCTTGGTTGAATTCGGGCTGAAGGCATCGAGGCGGCCGGTGATGCGGTCATCAAAGCGCGCGCCGATATTGATCATCAGATCGCAGTCGTGCATCGCCATATTGGCCTCATACAACCCGTGCATGCCCAGCATTCCCAGCCAGTTCTTGCCGGAGGCCGGATAGGCGCCAAGCCCCATCAGGGTGGAGGTCACCGGAATGCCCGTTGCCTCGGCGAGTTCGCGCAGCAGCTGGCTGGCGCCGGGGCCGGAGTTGATCACACCACCGCCGGTGTAGAACACCGGGCGTTTGGCGGTTTCCATCGCGGCGACCAGCTCGGTGATGGCCTCCAGATCGCCTTTTACGGGCGGCTGGTAATGCGACGCGGCAGGTTTGGGGCTCTGATAGGTGCCGGTGGCAAACTGCACATCCTTCGGAATGTCGATCAACACCGGGCCGGGGCGCCCGGCAGTGGCCACATGAAAGGCCTCATGCAGGGTGCCCGCCAGCTTCTCGGTGTCCTTCACCAGCCAGTTATGTTTCGTGCAGGGGCGGGTGATGCCCACGGTGTCGGCCTCCTGAAAGGCATCCGAGCCAATCATAAAGGTCGGCACCTGACCGGTCAGAACCACCAGCGGAATGGAATCGAGCAAGGCATCCGTGAGGCCGGTCACCGCATTGGTGGCACCGGGGCCGGAGGTCACCAGAACAACGCCGGGTTTGCCGGTGGAGCGGGCATAGCCCTCGGCGGCGTGCACGGCGCCCTGTTCGTGGCGCACCAGAATGTGCCGGATATCATTCTGTAAAAAGATTTCGTCATAAATCGGCAGAACAGCACCGCCGGGATAGCCAAAGACCGTGTCCACCCCCTGATCCTTCAGGGCCTGAACAACCATTTTTGCGCCGGTCATCTCACGTTTCATCTGCTTTAGCTCCAATTGGCGGCATCGTTCTGTTTCGCATAAAAAAAGCCCCCGATTTCTGGTCGGAGGCGCATGGGTTCGATTATGGTGTACCGTTACCGGCCCATGCGCGTGGTTCCTACGACTACGACTAGGATTTTCATCGTCTTGGCTCCTCTAGCGTTAAGGCGGACCTTAGGACCGGGGGCAGGGGGCGTCAACAGGGAAATGAACCGAAAACACCCCGGTTTGGGACATTTTATTGCGTCAAATCGGTGCGCAGCGACATTATTGCGGTTTTGGGTGGAGTGAATCGTGCCATTTCGGTCCTGATTTCCCTGTTTAGGCCAGATCAGCCCTCGTGTATTGGAGGGTATCAGGTCTTTTTCTCCACCGATATGTCCGGCTCTGGACCTAATTTAATGGTATTGCTGCTGCATCGCAGCGTTGCGACAGCTCAGTATCCGACAATCCCGGCGGGCGGGTCAGAAACTGTGACCGGTGCCCTGTAACACGCCATGTTCCAACGCATAGCGGGTGAGCCCCGCAGTCGAGGATATGCCCAGTTTGCGTTTGATATTCTTGCGGTGGGTTTCCACGGTGCGCACGGAGATATCCAGCGCCAGCGCCACATCCTTGTTGGACTTGCCCTGTGCCAACTCCAGAAGGATGGTTTGCTCGCGCCCTGTGAGCGCCTCGCGGTTGGGATCATCCTTGGGCTTCAGGGAGCCTTCGGCACCGGTGCAGAGATAGGTCTCGCCGCGCATCACGGTGTCAATGGCCTGACGGATCTCCTCGGTCGGGACATCTTTCAGCACATAGCCCATGGCGCCATGAGCCAGCGCGCTGGAGATATATTCCGGGCTGTCGTGCATCGACAGGATCAGGATGCGGGTGGCAGGGTTTTGTTCGAGGATGATTTCCGTCGCACTCAACCCGCCGAGTTTGGGCATGTTGAGATCCATCAGGATCACATCCGGTGTCAGTGCACGCGCCTCGGTCACAGCCTCTTCGCCATTGCTGGGAATGCCCACAACTTCGATGTCGTCATAGCTTTCGAGGATGGACTGGATGCCCTCGGCGACCATTGGATGATCGTCGACGATCAGAACGCGAATGGTGTTTGGCATGATCGCCCCTCATGTGGCTTGCGCGGTTCCTGTGGCCCTATGCTGTGATGACAGATCGGGCAGGGCGCAGTTTGGCTCAGGACACCCGTTTGGAGGTCGCATTGGCCGCGTCTCCGGGCGGCAGAAGATGGCTCAGCGGCAAGAGCACCTCAATCACCGTGCCGCTTTGCGTGCCCCGTGATGACAAAATCCTGAGGGTGCCGTCAAGCTGTTCGATCCGTTCCTGCATGTTGCGCAGCCCGATCCCCGGGCCACCGCGGTCCTGCACTGGTGGCAGGCCGCGACCATTATCGGTGATCCGCATGGTGGCGCCACGGGCATGACCGCGCAGATCCATGGTGACCTCGGTGGCCTCGGCGTGGCGTTCGATATTGGTCAGCGCCTCCTGCGCAATACGATAAAGCGCGATCTTGGCATCCGCGTCCAGACGGTTGCGAAACACCACGGTACTGAACCGGGTCTCAATGCCGGTGCGGGCGGCAAAGTCATCGGTCAGCGCCTTCAGCGCCGGTCCCAGACCCAGATCATCCAGCACCCCAGGGCGCAGGTCGCGGCTGATGCGGCGGACCTCGGTGATGGCGGTGCCCAGATGTGAGATGCCCTTGTTCAAGGGATCATCAACGTGGTCGAAATCGCCGCGTGACAGCCGCCTGCGGGCATTGTCCAGAGCGTAACGCACCCCGACCAGCAGCTGGCTGATCCCGTCGTGCAACTCACGCGCGACGCGGCCGCGCTCTTCTTCCTGCGCGTCAAAAACCCGCTGGGTCAATTCTTTCAGCTTGGCGTCGGCCAACCGGCGCTCGCGGATGTTCAGGACCATGCCAGAGGCAAAGACCAGACCCAGCGCAAAGAGGGTGATCCCCCCGATATAATAGAAGGTGCGACGAATGCGGGTCTCTACCTCGGCGCGGGAGGCCGCGACGGAGGCCAGAACATCGTCAATAAACACCCCGGTCCCGATCGCCCATCGCCAGTCTTGCAGACCCAGCACATAGGCCACCATCTGCGCCTCTTCGCCGGTGGAGGGTTTTTCCCACATAAATGTGTGCCAGCCGGCCCCCTGACGGGCGAGGCGGATGAATTCATCCACCACGGGCGTACCGCGACTGTCCGTAAGACCGCGCCAATTCTTGTTGATAAACTCCGTCTGGCGGGGGCTGACCAGATTGGTGCCGTCGTAGTCATAGACAAAGAAGAACCCGTCCCGGTCATAGATCATCGCGCTGAGGATCTGGGTCACCTGTTCCTTTGCGGGCTCATCGTCCGGGGCGGCCAGCCCGTAGATATGCGAGAATCCATTCCGTGCTTGGGTCACATAGTTGCGCAGCTCAGCCTTCTTTGCCTGCAACAGCTGCTGTTCCAGTGCCTTGATCTCCCGTTCGGCCAATGCGCGTGACTGCACGGCAACAAGAACCGCAATGGCCGCCCCGGCGACAATCAGCGGTAAGGTGGCCAGCAGAGAGAGTTTCTGGGCGTAGTTCGGTCGCAGGAAATCGGGGATCAGACGCATGGTCGAATCGTTACGCAATCCGATTTGAGAATCAAAGCCCCCATTGGTGCGGTCACCGCACGAATGTCTGACGTGCCCCATGCTGCTGTCACAGCCTGCCCGGAATTTGGCCAAAAAATTTGGCCAAATTGCAGCTTTCTACGCAGTAGTAGGTATTCACATGACGCAGGGTGCGGCTAGGCTTGCCCCACTCGACAAGACCTGTTTCGGGCGCAGACCCGGAGCAATCCAATTAAATGGGAGGAGAAACCTATGGATCGTCGTTCCTTTTTGAAGACATCCGCGCTGGGGGGCAGCGCCGCCGCAGCAACCACTCTGGCCGCACCAGCCTATGCACAGGGTAAACGCACCCTGACCATGGTCACCACCTGGGGCCGTGGCCTTGCAGGCGTTCATGATTCCGCACAGTTCGTGGCCGACAGCATTACCGCCATGTCCGATGGCAACCTGACCGTCGACCTAAAAGCGGCTGGTGAACTGGTTGGCGCCTTTGAAGTCTTTGACGCCGTGACCGCAGGTCAGGCCGATATGTACCACGGTGCAGACTACTATTTTACCGGCCAGCACCCGGGCTATCAGTATTTCACTGCAGCCCCGTTCGGCATGACGCCGCAGGAATTGGTGAACTGGTATTACCACGGCGAAGGCATGGCGCTGCATGATGAGCTGGGTCAGATCTTTGGTCTGAAATCCTTCATCGGTGGCAACACCGGCCCGCAGGCCGGCGGCTGGTTCTCTAAGGAAATCAACGGCCCCGAAGACTTTAACGGTCTGAAGTTCCGGATGCCGGGCCTGGGTGGCAAGGCGTTGGGTAAACTGGGCGCCTCCGTCCAGAACATCCCTGGTTCCGAAGTGTATCAGGCCCTGTCTTCCGGCGCGATTGACGGCACTGAGTGGATTGGCCCCTGGGCGGACGAAAAGGCCGGTTTCCAGGAAATCACCAAGACCTACTACACTTCTGGCTTCCATGAGCCCGGCGCCGCACTCTCGGTTGCGACCAACCGCGACGTCTTTGACAGCCTGTCACCGGCACATCAGAAGATCATTGAGATGGCGGCAGCAGCTGGCCACCAGTGGAGCCTGGCGCAGTTCATGAACAACAACGGTGCAGCGCTGCAGCGTCTGCAGTCCGGCGGCGTCAAAACCCTGGAATTCCCGGACAGCGTCTGGGATGCCTTCGGCCAAGCCTCCAAGGAAACTCTGGACGAATTCATGGGTGACGAGCTGTTTGCGAAAATCCGCGGCAGCGTCGAAGAGTCCATGAAGGCCTCTTCCGGCTGGATTACCAAGTCGGAAGGCGCCTATCGCGCACAGCGCGACCGCGTTCTGGGCTAACCCTCTTCGAGCGGTTTCAATCGGATCCTCCGCAACGGCGGGGGATCCTTTCGCAATTGCAGCCGGCAGGGAAGGCCGCGGCCATCTATGCCCATCGGGTCCTACGATCCGTGCGCGCCTGATTTTATCCCAAAGATGACAATCAAACGGCCCGCGCTGCACGCATTTATTCGAGGGAAAAATGCAGGACGAAAGTGGCGTTTCCTTTTTTGGAGCCTTACTGGGCGGCCTGATCTGGCTGGTTCAGAACATTGCGGGCGCCTTTTATAATTTCGGCTATGCCGTCGCCAACCCGCAGCTCTGGCTCGATTGGTCCGACAAGGCCTCCGTCATGCGGTTTGTCTACTATGGCGGGTCGGTTGAGCTCTTCTTTGTGGTGTTCACCGCGTTTCTGGTGCTGACGGCTGTCGGCATCTATCGCCATTCCATTATGTGGGGTGTCGTGCGCGGACTGGAGGGCTTTGCCAACACGCTGGGGCGTCTGTTTGCCTGGGCAGGCCTGCTGATGGTGCTGCAGCAGATCGTGATCGTGTTCATGCAACGGGTGTTTGCACGCCCGGACATGAGCTTTGGTCTGGGCATCGCGCTGGAAAAAGACATCAGCTGGTTTGCAGAAGAACTGAAGCTTTACAATGCTTTGGTCGTCTGTCTTTGCGTGACCTACACGTTTGTGCAGGGCGGCCATGTGCGGGTCGATCTGATCTATTCCGGTATCAGCTTCCGCGCCAAGCGGGTGGTGGACATGCTGGGATCGCTGATCTTCATGATGCCTGCCGCGGTGCTGACGTGGATGTATGGCTGGTTCTTCCTGTGGCGCCACCTGATTGTGCCCAAACCCTCCGCCTCTGACACTCTGGACCGGCTGGTGATGAAATCACGGGCCTTGCGCTGGAACGTGGAAACCATCGGCTTCAGCCCCAATGGGTTCAACGGGTATTTCCTGTTCAAGATCCTGCTGGTGGTCTTCGCCGGTATCGTCTTCCTGCATGCCATCGCGTTTTTCTACCGCTCCTTCCTTGAGTTTGTGGAAGGGCCCGGCAGTGAGAACAAACACCTCGACAAGGACAGCCTTGGTGAAGGTGAAGAAGCCTATGAAGGCGCGCATTAAATAAGGGACAGCCCCCATGCTATTCGGACTTGATGGCGTTGAAATCGGCCTGATCATTGTCTTCTTCTGCCTTTTTGGCGGTATTCTTTCCGGCTTTCCGGTGGCTTTTGCCATCGGCGGAGCCGGGGTCATCTCCTTTGGGATCATTGCGGCGCTGGACAGCGCCGGGATCCTTGTTCACCAGGCCATCGACACCTCGTCGCAGGTCTATCGGGATCTGGTGAATTCCGGCGTGAAGCCGGATTCTGTGTCGGTCTTCCGATACCCCGATCTGCCACGCGTCGCCGAGGCCGTCTTCCCGCAAGGCTGGGAAGTTGCGATGGATCGCAACATCTCCTTCATCGTGAACCGGATGAACGAACGGGTCCTGGCGGGGGCGTCGATTGAGACCCTGCTGGCGGTCCTAATGTTTGTTCTGATGGGCATCACACTGGAACGTTCCAAGATCGCCAACGACCTTCTGACCACCATGGCGCGCGTCTTTGGCCCGCTGCCCGGCGGTCTGGCGGTGTCGATTGTCGTTGTGGGCGCTTTCCTCGCTGCCTCAACAGGGATCGTGGGCGCAACTGTTGTGACCATGGGCCTGCTGGCGCTGCCAACCATGTTGCGCAACAACTATTCGCCGGAACTGGCGACTGGTGTGATTGCGGCCTCTGGCACACTTGGCCAGATCATTCCGCCGTCCATCGTGATCGTTCTCTTGGGCACGCTGGCGGGGGATCTCTACTCCACCGCGCAGGAAGCCCGCGCGCAGGAGTTTGGCTGCTCTGATGCGCTGACCTATCTTGGGGAGCCTGCGGTAGTGTCGGTCGGCACCCTGTTTCAGGCAGCCCTGTTGCCGGGCATCATGCTGGCGTTGCTCTATGCGCTGTATGCGTTTGGCTATGCGCTGCTGAACCCGGAAAAAGCCCCTGCGGTGGTTCTGGAAGGCGGCACCGGTGAGCCGATCACCCGGGGCGAAGGCCTGACCTGGTTCCTTGGCGTGCCGGTTGCGTTGATTGCGGGTGCTATGCTGCTTGGCCAGATCAATCTGATCGGCAGCCAGAACGTCAATGTCTCTGCCTTCTCCGACGCAGGTCAGACCGCAGCACTGCGCACCAACGTTGGTGATGACTGTAAGGCCGCGATGATTGATCTGCATGGTCAGGAAGCCTGGGATGCAGCAGTGGTCGAACAGGAGGCCATTGATGCGGCGGGCGGCGTGACCGAAGCTACCAAGCTCACAGAGGAAGAGCTTGTCGCTGCTAAGATCGCCAAAATTGACGCAGCGGCGCCAATCGGCACTGGCCTGACCGTGCTGATGGTGCTGATGGGGCTGGTTCTGGCTGTCGGTCGTGGTGTTTCACCTTCGGCCGATCCCAAGCCGCTGATCCTTGGCGCAATTGGTGTTCTGCTGATCGCGCTGGTGGATGTTGTGGCGATTTCACCGACCACCAGCCCAGGTGTCACGGTTCTGTTGATCGCGCTGCCGACGCTTCTGGCCCTCTACGGGTGCAGAATCGCTGCGGGACGCAGTGCAAAAAATGATCTGATCCGGGTTGTCTTCCCGCCACTGATCCTGATTGTTGCGGTACTGGGGTCCATTCTGGGCGGTATCACCAACCCGACGCCGGCTGCGGCGCTGGGGGCTGGTGGCGCCATTATGCTGGCGGCCTACCGCAAGCTTCAGGATCAGGGCAAATCCGGCAAGATCATCATCTGGGCAACCTTTGCAGTGGCCATCTGTATTCTGGTGGGCGTGAATTTCGATCTGCGCATCAACGGTCAGAGCGGTGTGTCGGCCGAAACGGTCATCGCCTTTGGCGTGGCCTATGGCGCCTATCTCTTTGCGCTGTTTGGCCTGATCTACGGCTGCTGGGTGCTGTTCAAGGGTGGCGTCCTGACACCTGTGGTGCGCGAAACCGCCAAAGTGACCTCGATGGTGTTCACCATTCTGATCGGCTCGCAACTGTTGAACCTGGTGGTTATCTCCTTTGGCGGGGAGCATTATATCCAGCAGTTCCTCAAGAGCTTTGACAGTGAGCTGAAGGTTTTCCTCATTGTGATGGTGGTGCTGTTCATCTTGGGCTTCGTGCTCGACTTCCTCGAGATCATCTACATTGTGATCCCGATCGTGGGACCGGTGATCTATGGCGGGTCTTTCGATCCGAAATGGGTGACCATCATGGTGGCGGTGAACCTGCAGACCTCGTTCCTGACGCCCCCCTTCGGATTTGCGCTCTTTTATCTGCGCGGGGTCGCTCCAAAGGAGGTCACCACCGGCCATATCTACCGCGGGATCCTGCCATTTGTGCTGATCCAGGTGGTGGGTCTGGGCATCCTGTGGATGTTCCCTTCGATTGTGACCATTGTTCCGGCGCTGATGCCAAACTGATCCTGCCTCAATCGTCACATCAAAGGGCCCTCCAGACGGAGGGCCCTTTTCTCATGCCAAAGGGCGCGGTGCAGGGACGCTGCCCCACTGCGCCAGGGGCGCATTCACCCCGGGGTATTTCAGGCCAGAGGAGGGGCGCGCAATTGCTCAGGTAAGCTGAAGCAGATCCCAGCGGTTGCCGAAAGGGTCGCGCCAGACAGCGACACTGCCGTAGACTTCGTGGCGGGGCTCTTCCTCGAATATCACACCTGCGGCAAGCATCGCGGCGTGATCTCGGGCAAAGTCGTCAGTACGCAAGAACAGTCCGACGCGACCGCCAAACTGATCACCGATAACGGCCTGCTGTTGCTGGCTATCTGCGCGTGCCAGAATGAGGCTGCCATCACTGGCACCTGGTGGCAGGATCCTGACCCAGCGCTTACGCCCCAAATCGACGTCTTCGGCCAGTTGCCAGCCGAGCGTGCCGCAATAGAACTCAATCGCCTCGTCGTAGTCGGGAATGACCAGTGTGACGGCATGGAGGGTTTGCATGATATTACCTGTTGGGGCTGCGGGAGTCCGGCAAATGAATGTTGGCGACCTGTTCTGCGATGGGATCGGTCGACAGAGGGTGTGCCGTGTCATCGAAAGCGTCGGGATCAGTCATCGGCTGCCAGGCCCCGCGGTGATAGACCTCAAGTCCGGTGAATTTCGCCTTGTAGCCCATCTTGGCGCTGCCCGGGACCCAATAGCCGAGGTAGACATAAGGTAGACCGGCTTCACGCGCGATTTCGATATGATCAAGGATCATGAAGGTGCCGAGCGACTTCTGTGGCAGATCGGGCTGGTAGAAGGAATAGACCATGCTTAGGCCATCTTCGAGAACATCGGTGAGCGATACAGCGGTGAGGGCATTGGTCTCACGATCGTTGTATTCCACCACCCGGCTTCGGATCGGTGTTTCTTCGATCATGGCAGCATATTCAAAGACATCCATATCAGCCATCCCGCCATCGGCATGGCGGCTGTCCAGATAGGTGCGAAACAGCGCATATTGATCTTCGGTCGCCCAAGGGGAGGTGGCGCGCCGCTCCAGCCTGGAATTACGCTTCAGAGTTCGCTTCTGCCCCCGGCTGGCCTTGAACTCAGCGACATTGATCCGGGCCGACAGGCAGGCAGAGCAGTCCGAGCAGGAGGGCCGATAAAGCACATTCTGCGAGCGGCGAAAGCCCTGTTGTGACAGGCTGTTGTTCAACTGCTCAACCCCATCGCCCTGTAGCGCAGTGAACAGCTTACGCTCCATCCGATCTGCCAGATAGGGGCAGGGCTGCGGCGCAGTCACGTAGAACTGTGGGGCAATCGGCAGAGTATGGCGCATCAGGCGGGTGGGTGTCCGTTTGGTCTTGGCGCAAAAGGCCCCCAATGTCGCGCGGGCGCTGCAATGCGGTTGCGCTGACAGAACGGGGCACTCTGGCCACTAGGTTGATGTCGATGATAGCAACGCCGCCGCCATGCGCCAAGGGGCCAGTTCCGATTAAGGTTTACAGATTTTGGGATCTGTTCGGCGCCGTATCCGGGGCTGCGTCTTGGGGGCATTGGTTGCGGATTATCTGCGCCGGTTCAGCATCACCGTGCCCAGCACCGCATCCGTCAGCCCCTGACCGCGCGCCGTCATCAGCATCATCAGGATCGAGATCACCTGCAGCACAGGGAAGGCCATCGAGATCGAGTAGCCGGCGGTATGCAACAACGCGCCCTGACCATCAAGCTTGCGCCCTGAGAGGTCTCGCAACTCAATTCCCGCGATGACCATCCCCCAGGTGGCGGAACCTGCGGCGATGGTGACCGCACGGTAGATGAAGCCGATGACCAGATAGAGCAGAGGCCAGATGAACAGCCCGGTAAAGGCGGTGAAAACCACCGCGACACTGGCTAGAAGCGTGATCAAGACGCTGTCGATCAGCCAGGCGAACAGGCGCTTTGAGGCAACAAACTGGTAGAAATCGGCCTGATAGTCCGGGTCGGGAAGAGCGGTCATCACAGCCTCCTTCTGGTTTTATCTCGGGGGGAAACGGATCTGCGGCCTGCAAGAAGCGGCAGCGGTCTTGGCCACGGTAGGTGCCCCGCCCCGGATGGGGCGAGGCTGGGGGGAGGGGGGTCAGTGACGCTTGCTGCGGCGGGAGCTGCTATCGTCGTCATCCTCGTCGTCGAGTTCGATAGCCTCATCATCGTTCTGCAGCGCGCGCTCATGCATGAACTCATCAAATTCGGATTTGTCCTTCGCGGCGCGCAGGCGCTGCAGGAAAGCCTCAAAATCATGCTGTTCCTGCTCCAGGCGCTGCAATGTATCGGCCTTGTAGGCGTCAAAGGCGCTGTTGCCAGAGGGGGTCATCGCCGACATGCCATGGCGGGTCCAGGATTTACGACGTGTGCTGCAGGATTTTGAAAACATGCGTTTGCTCCAGATCATGTAAAACAAGAGGGCCAGGCCAACCGGCCAGAAAAACACGAAGCCAAGGACCATCGCTGCGATCCAGGCGCCTTTGCCCTTGCTGTCCAGCCAGGATTCGCTGCGGGAAAACCAGCCCTGTTCGGACGGCTGCGGGGCGGTTGAGGTATAACTCGTCATCGGGGTCTCCAGGTTAACGTTGCAAGGTGCGGCGCCTATGTGAATGCGCTTCACATTATGGAATATCGGAGTCCCCGGACTTGGTTTCAAGGTTCGATGTAAATCTTTTTCACATAAAGATGCGTTTGTGGGGCTAAGTCACTGTTATTACTGTTGTAGCGGGACACTTCCGTTTGCAAACTCGGACACTTCAAGTTGCAGCAAATTGCTTAGAACTTGGACCTGGTGTTAGGTGGTAGTTGTCGCGCTACGTCACAGTAGCGTGACGTGGGGAGATGGAACTGACAATAGCAGGACACATCTGTCTGCAAAATCTAATACTTCGGGTTGGAGCAACCCGAAACTGTACCAGAGTGTGAAGACTTTAAGTGCAAATTAGCCGGAGATCTTAGAGACCTGATCCTCAAGTACATTTCTTATGCCGCGTCTCATCGCCACTAGGTGTCGAGAGGTCTCAAGCAAAGCACAACTTCGTTTTTCCCAATCGGTCTCTACGGGAGCGCTTGTAGCGATATTCATCGCCTGAAGAATTGCGTCTTCTTTACTGTAGTAGTAGTCAGACCAATCATTGGAGGTTGAGAATTTGCTACGGTCAGCGTCATCTAGCCGCTTACCGAGTTTAGCTCCAACTGCTATGATTTCTCGATTAATATCAACAATCGTTCCGACATCCGAACTCTGGCTAGAGCTACGAGCGGCGGCACTTTCGAGCTTAACCTCCAGATCTTGAACCTCCGTAAGGAGAGCCTCGATTGGTTGGCGCAGTGATGAGCGAAATTCTTCGAGTTCGACTGTGCGCACTCGATTCCTACTGTCGACTAATTTTGTGTAAACGGTGTTCCCAAGATTCCAAACTAACGAGGCAAGTGCCACATATAACGCCAGAAATTTCGGGTCAGAACTCATGCTTGAAGATCGGCGATGCTAGTGCAGAAATGCGCTTCCGCGTTCCATTTTGACCCGTTCGATGCCGCGCATAACCTGAGAAATGATCTCCGGCCGTGCCGCAAAACGGTAATGTGACAGAAATTCTTCCTCGCTACGGAATTTCCTCACACTGCGAGCAAACATGCCCTGAAAAAAGGAGGTCGCAATAGCGTCAAGATTATCTGGAACTACGACTTCCACAACTTCTGTAGTCTCGTCGAGTGAATTAAGGTCAAAATAACCTCTGGCTTCAGCACCACGCTCATGTCCAGACAGGTTACGAACTTTTCCCTGCGTCAACTCAGAAAAATCAATGATCATTTTTGTTCCTCAGTTTTCAGCTTGCGATAGGTAATCTGGGTCAAGAGTGAACCTAATGCTTATCGCAGTACCTGGCAGCCCTCTATCCAAGTCGAAAACGTGCTTCGAATCAGGCGCACTCATAGCAGAGTTGTTTGGGTTACACCACTGTACTCTCGTCTTCGAATCTTCTGTCATGACGCTGCCTCTAAAGTAGGGCTCTTCCAGATTGATACAAGCTGCACCGGAAATAATGGTAACTTTAGGCTGAAATTGGCTCTTTCGAGTGTATCCGAGGGTGTCCACCAGATGAAGCATCTCCATCAGTCCAGTCCCGCCGCGTCCTTCCTCGTCAGCTTCTGCAACACATGTTACTCCGTCTTGTAGCGCTGCTAGTGTCGTTAACGTTTCGTTTGACTGTGTAGCGCCGAGCCTTTTCATGTTTGCAATATATTCGTTAATATCGTTCTTCTGTTCTGGTCTAGCTCTTTCCAAGCTTTCCGCGAATGTATCGCCTAGAGAGATAATTCCCAGTTGGACAACAAAAATCTTCTCCTCACCTACGTCGCGTTTGGCTAGGAATCCTGAGATCGACCAAGAACCGTCTCGGCGTTGGCCATCAGCATGGCGTTCTGCGTTTTCTAAAAGTTCGCCAAGCAACTGCTTGATCCATCCGACGCCACTGTTCGAAAGTTCTCGATTGATCTCAGGGCGCGCCAACCACTCATTCATGGCATCGCAGAAGCTATCAGTGGCTTCCTCCCTTGTTTGAACATCAATATACCGTTGTTTCGAACGTGTCTCTCCTTCACCGCGTCGGCGGTTTAACGGGAATGCCCAAACATCGTTGAAATCTTTGATTCCTGCGAAGCGTACTCCTAGGGCGTATTCGACGCCTATAGCGGCCAACACTTTCTGCATCGGGACGTTCATTTTGCCACCCTCAAAGATTGGTAGCATCTCATCCCAACACTCCACGAGGAGCATGAATGGAGCTACATCTTGGCAAAAGGTGTCGTTAAAATTAATTATCGCTGAAGCCGAAGTTGCTTCTGCTTTCGCAATTTCGACAAGTCCATCCAGTGTTTTTTGAGGAGCATCTAAGAAACTGAAGTCGCTAAGATCAATTGGTATGGGCGTGCCGTAGGTCTCAGGACTACGATCCTGTAGTTTTTTCCAGGCTTCTGGTTTGCTACGAGTTGGATGAAGTTTGTCTAGTAGCTTTGATGGCCGCATTGCGCGCATGAGTAGTACCATGTCGCTCGTCGTCAGAGGCCTGTTGCCACCAAGGTAGGTTTTGTGTTTTCGGATTATTCTCTGTATCGTTCGTTTGATGTTCGCTCGCTGGCGAGGCGGTAACCCGTCGACACCCCAACCACGCCTAAGTGCACGACGCCGACGGCTGTCCGTGTATTTTTGAGCAATGGATTCGATATGGCGGTTGCGACTATACGGTGCCGTTTTCTTGAGAAAATCTCGAATGCTGACCAAAAATCTTACCTTCGATAGAAAAATGAATCGCTTTACTAAGACAACTCACTATTCAGCAAACGGAATGCAAGGAGGGATTGATAAGAATGTGTTTTTTATCGACCTTTCCCAGAGAGGGCTATCAGGGTTTCCGGTCAAATTCCGGGTGCAGGGTGCGATGTGGTTTGTCCGTTGAACGCTATCTCGATTAGCCAATGCGCAGAGAAGGCACTATTTCTTCGCTTTCTCGTTGTCGCGTTCTGCTTTGAAGCTTGTTGTGAGTGTGGTGTCGAGGCAGTGGGTGACGCTGGTAATCAACCATTCGCCCTCCAGTTCGGGTTTGATGCCGGTCAGGTTGACCTTGGCCTCGGCCATCAGATCACCCCAGAAGCCGCCGAGCTGAACATCCACCGATCCGCTGGCGCGGGCGGTGCGGGACAGGGCGGCGTCGGCGGCGCGCTGTGCTTCGGCCTCGTTTGGGTAACGGTGGCGCAGCTTCAGCTTGGGGTCTTTGTCTCCGGCCTTGCAGGTGCGGATCTCAGCGCTGCCAAGGTCGGTCCATTCCACGATGACACAGCCATATTTGCCGCGCCCTTTCAGTTGCCAATCGCAAGACGACATCTGCGCGCGGTTCACCTCGAACACCGGCAGGGCAGAGCCATCTGCGGCTTTGTTCTCCCCGCGTTTGGCCACAACCAGAGCACCGCCCGCCGGTTTGGCGACGGCGTCCAGATCCTTGGCCAGGCGGGTCAGGAAGTTGAGGTCGCTTTCGGTGGTCTGGGCAAGATAGGCATAGCGGTGGGATTTCAGGCTGTCGCTGATCACCGGTTTCAGCTCGTGTTCGCCCGCGATCTTGGTCACAATGTCGGCAAGGGAGACGTTACGCCAGGACCGGGATTTGCGCGCCCGGATACCGCTCAGCATATCGGCGGCCTTGGCACCGATGGTCAGAATATCCGGCGCAATGCTGCCGCTCAACTCATCCACCACAAAGCGCCCGATCTCCACCAGATCGCCGGTGAAACCAAGCGAGATTTGCAGTGCGGCGCCGGTTTCGGGCAGGGCGATGGCATAGTCGCGGTCGTCCACTGTGATCTCTGCGCGGTCGGATTTGCTGCCCGCCTCATCAATGACGGTCAGGCCGATCAGCCGGTCGGCAAAATTGCCGGTGACATCCTCACCATCGGCGATGATCTGATAGGCGACCTTCATGACGTGCCCCAGAGGCGCAGCGGCTTGCGGACGGTGGCCGGGGCCGGATTGGGCAGGGTGATCAGCAACCCCTTAGGAAGAATAGGACCAAGCCGCGCCAGCCCCGGATTTGCCTCATAAACGGCAACGGTCATGTCCTCGCGGCCATAGTGATCCTTGCAGATCTCGTCGATCATATCGCCTTCACTGGTGCGGTGAGCCGTCATTTCTTTTGCTCCGGTTGCTTGGCTTTGGGCGTCAGATCAAAGCCAATTTTTTGACGTGGCTGATAGGCCAGCGGTTTGCCGTCGGGACCGAGCAAATCTGAATGAGTGAGAAACTCGGTTTCGTAGACGACGATGCTCATCACAGCCCCCCGAGGAATGAGGACAGGACGCCGTTGTCCTGGCCATAGGCTTGCAGGGTCAGCGAGAACTCAATCTTGCGCGGGGCGCCATCGGCCAGGAAGACGCTTTTGCGTTCCTCAACATGGGTGATCACCCAGCGGTCCCAGACCCAGCCGAGGCCATCAACCATCATCATCGGTTTGGCCACTTTGGCTTGCAGGCGCATCATCTCAACCTGCCGTAAACCGCCTTTGAAATGGGGATAAATCACCCCTTCAAGCCGCAGTTCCTCAGCGTCTGGCCCGGTGAACTGAAGGGCCGGGGCACGTCCGATGCGATTCACCTTTTCCCAGCGGTACGCGGCGGTGCGGGCAAACTGTTGATAGGAATCCCCGCCCATACCAAAGCGAAAGCCGCCAAGAGCCATCATGACCATGCTCAACATCAGTAATCCAACCCATCATGCAGGTCGGCGCGGCGCGCGCTTTCCCGTCGGTTCAGCTCTTGCATCACCATCCGCGCGATTGCGGCCTCATCGGTGCCCTGCGGCGGTGCGATGGTGATATTGATCGTGTCGCCTTGGCGGGTGATCTGCGGTGCGGCGGCTTGCGCCGACAGGGCCGGGCGCGGGTCAATCTGGCGCTGGATGTCGCCGGGGCCTGCGACGGCGGCCGCCGGGATCGACAGCGAGGTCGCCGCCATTGCCGCCTTCAGAACCCGCGTGGGCAGGATGCTGCCGGATACGCCAGGCACAAAGATCTCGGCGCTGCGTTCGCCGACCAGATAGGGCATCCCGGCGCGCACCGGCCCGCCTGCGTCTCGCTGCCCGCTCAGGGGATGTGACCTGGGGGAGCGTTCACGCCCTTCGCCGGTCGCTGCCTTGGCGGTGGGGCTGTCGCCACTGGCCCAGGCTTGCAGATCCGTCAGCCATTGCGGCTTGAGATTGACCAATTTGTTGGTGATGAACGTCACCGCCTGGTCGACGATTGAGGCCATGCCGTCCCAGAGTGATTTCATCAACGTGACGCCACTGGCAAAGAGAGAGATTTCGCGGAACTTGGCAATGATCTGCTGCGGGACGCCCAACAGCTCCATGACATAGGCCACCAGCCCGATGGCGCCTTCAATCGCAAGGGTGAAGGGGTTGAACTCTGCCAGCAGCTTGAACACGCCTTTGATCAGCCCCTCATCAAAGGCCGCGCGCACCAGTTCGATTTTCTCAGTGACTGCGCCGACAATCTTGTCCCAATTGTCATAGACGACATAGGCAAGTGCGGCGACGGCTGCGACGACCAGGCCAATGGGATTGGCCATGGCCAGAGCGCCAAGGCGGACAAAGGCACCGCTCAGCAGCTTGACCCCGCGCAGCAACAACAACAGCGGACCTTTGCCAACCCACATCAGCAGTTTGCCCGCCGCGAAGATGGGGGCCATGGGAAGCCACCAGATCAGGCGCAACGCGGCAAAACCCGCATAGAGGGCTGCGGCTGAGGCAATGACACGGCCTAAGCTGCCGTCCCATTCAAACAGCGACGCCACCATTTGACCAAGCGCGGCCCCGGCATCGGTGCCCCAGGACGTCCAGGCGTCGCGGCTGGCGTCCAGCGGCCCCAGGAGATTGCTAAACCACTGCCAAAGATCACGCGCGGCCCGGACGATTTCGTCCAGCATTGGCGCGGCGGGACCAAGGGCGGCGCGGAACCCGTCCCAGAACCCGGTAAAGAAGGCGCCAAGGCCGGACCAGTTGTTGTAGATCCAGATACCCGCCATCGCGACACCGGCCAGGAGCGCGCCAATGCCGGTGGCCAGAAACGCCCAACGGATCGCGATCAACGCGCCGCGCACCAGCTTTAACGGGTTCACCAGCGCCAGCAATCCACGCGCCAGAAGTGGCGCCAACATCAGGAAACCGCTGCCCGCCCGGATGATGTGCAGGAACACCGGCAGGATCGAGAACAGCGACCAGCGCAGGGCAATGGATGCGACCCGCAGGCTGAACAGCGCAAGTGCGGCTTTCATCATGCCGTTGATCAGAGCGGGGTGGGCGGCGGCCCAATCGGTCATCGCAGCCACAATCGGCATCAGCGTGGCCATCAGTTCATTCATCTGTGGCAGAACGGCAGTGCCGACGACAACGGCCAGCCCCTTGGCGAACTCCAGCAGGCGCTGGCGCTGCACAAAGGTGGTGGCCGCCTGTCGGCTGTATTCTTCCTCCATCAGCCCTAGCAAGCTGGCGGTGTCGGCGGCGTTGGCAAAGGCGGTCTCCAACATTTCGACATTGGTGATCAGGGGGGTGATCGCGCCCTTGGCTTCCTCACCAAAGAGAATACCGACCATCGAATTGCGCTGATGAACCGGGACGCTGTCAAATGACTTGATCACCTTCAGAATGGCGCCGGTTGCATCTTCCTGCATGTCTTTTGCAAGTTGAACCGGATCCAAGCCGAGTGCCTTATAGACAGCCTTCTGGCGTTTGGTGACATTGCTGCCACGGGTCAGCGCGTTGGTGAAGTTCTTCAGCCCGGTTGCGGCCACTTCTGGGGCCGCGCCTGCGGCCAGCAATGTGGCGCTGAGTGCGGCGATTTCATCGGCGGCAAGACCGGCGGATTTGGCAACGGTGCCTTGCCGGTTGATCACGGCCAGAATGTCCGCCTCGCTGGTCGCCATCGTATTGCCGAGCAGGTTGACGGTATCGCCCAGAACCATGGCTTCCGTGTGGGTCAGTTTCAGGTTCTGACGCCAACGCGCCAGCGCCGTTCCGGCCTCATCGGCGGTGATGCCAAAGGCGGCACTCATCTTGGCAGCGTCGGTGGCAAATTCCAGCAACTGGCGACGTTTCTCATCATCGGGCAGGTTTTCTTCTACCACGCCCATCCGACCAGCGGCGGCGATGATATCGGTCATGCCTTCGGCGGTGGCGGCCAACCCGCCAGACGTCACCAACTCGCGGATCTGCGTTTGCAGGATATTCAGCCCATTGGCGTCCTTGAATGACACCACCTTGGACACCTCGGCCAAACGCCGTTCGGCCTGAATGGCGGGTTCGGTCAAGCCGAGCAGAGTCCCGCCCAATGCGGCTAGCCCCAGAACCTCGCCTTGCAGGGCGGAGCGGCGCGCCTTGTTGGCTTCAAGCTGTTGATTGGCCCATTCCACACCACGGCGCCCGGTCTGTTCGGTGACGTGGCCGATCTTGTCCAGTGCGGCAGTTACCGGACGCGCTGGGGCCGACACCTGGTCGACCAGTTTCAAGATCAGGGCAATGTTCAGATCGCCTGTGGCCATGCCACCCACTCCAATATCAGCCTATTGCTGCGCGCCGTTCTGGGCCTCGGACCGCTCGCGCGCTTTTTCCCGCCACATGGCCAGCTCCTCGATGCTCATGCTGTCCATCACATCGGGCGGCCAGTGGAACACGAGGGCGATATCCGCCATCGCGTCCTCTACAAATTCGGGCAGTTTTAGGGGGTCGCCTCCAGTTCCAGAAACTGCCCCTCCAACTGTTCTTTCTTCGCGAAAAAAAGCAGGGTTTTCGTCGCCAGTTCGGTGAAGTCCTCCGGCTCCAGTTCCGAGGACAATTGCACAGGCGACAGCGGCGGCTGGGTGATGCGGGGCAGCAGTTTGAACATGGCGTCCACTTCCATCCGCAGGATATCCACCATCGACAGGCCGCGCAGTTCCCCAGGTGAGGGGCGCCGCAGGGTGATTTCGGTGATCTTTTCGCCGTCGATGGTAACGGGCGAGGACAGGGTGACAGCGTTGAGTTTTTGGGTTTTGCTCATGGGGCAGGCTTTCAAAAAAGTGGGGGAAAGGGCAGGGCGGATGAGCCGCCCTGCGGGGTGTTCAATGGGTCTTAAATGCTGCGTTAAAAGCCCATTGAGGCGCGAAGCGCAGCCAATTGATCAACGCCACCGATGACGCGCTTGCCCGCGCGCACGTCGATCTCGAACAGCTCGTTGCCGTTGTGCAGCAGGCGGAAATAATCGGCCTCAAGCGTGAGCTTCAGTGGAGCGTCAGAACCGGGCTTGAGGTCGGCAAAATTGGTGACAGCGAACAGACCGCCAACGGTGGCGACATAGGTGTCAGAGGAAAAGTCTTCTTCACCCATCGCGCCGGGGCGCAGTGTCAGCCGCTTGCGAGTGCCAAACATCGTAATCAGCTCCGGGGGCCAATCAGCCAGCGTCAGCTCACAGCGCATCGCCTCTGTGCCCATGTCCTGAGCGACGGTGCCGTCCATGCCTGCGCCGCGATGATTGGCAAGCTGGAGTTTCAGTTCCGGCAGCTTGCCCTCGGTGACGCGCCCGCAATAACTGCGCCCGTCCACGAACGCGCCGAAATTGCGGATTGTGCGGGGATATTGGATCATCGTTCAGCCTCCTTATGCTGCCTGTTTCACGCCGGAAACAAGATCGTCGTAATAGGCGCCATTGCGGTGGCCCCGGAAAATCAGGTGTTCCAGTGGGGCGGGCGGCTCCAGGTCGTAGTCCAGATACAGCTTGCCCGCTTTCAGGGTGGCCTCGGTGTTCAGTTCCGGGTCCATCCAGCAGTTGAAACCCAAAAGGGCGCCGCGCTGAACCAGCCCGCGACCAAAGGCCAGAACACCATCGCGGATATCCATGATGAGCTGCGCCGACATAGGACGATCCATGGCCCAATCATGGGCTTCGGCGATGCTCTGGGCGACGATGTCAGCCGTCCGCACAACCGACAGAAACGCCCATTGCGCATCTGCTGAGGTCGTGCGGTTACCCCAGAGACGGAACCCATTGTTGCGGATGATCGTGGCGACTTCGGCCTCGTTCATCCGGTTGGCTTCGGTAGCCGCTGAGTTGATGTGGAACCCAACCGGGCGAGCGGTGCCATTGATGCCGCGCAGGATCTTGTTTGACGGGGAATGCCAATAGCCGTTTTCAACGTCATTCTTGGCGATCAGCCCGGCAACATAGCCGGATGCCGGGCGGGTCACATTGCTGGCGCTGTCGGTGTCAAACGCGGTCACCGCTGGGTCGATGATGAACAGACGGTCGGAACCGTAATTCTGCCGGTCCAACTTCGCGTCCTCTTCGGTGGTGTTGGGGCCGTCCTTCAGCACCACGGCGCGGGTCTTTTCCGCCAGGGTAATGAGATTGGACACAACCGGATTGACGCCCTCACCGAGCAGGCCAGAGGTGAAGCCGGGTGCCGCTGTGATCCGGGGGGTCATGTCCAAAATACTGCGGGCATGTTCCAGGGCAAACACCCCGGTTCCGGTGGTCGGATCGCCAACCACATTGGCCTTGGTTGCAGCGGCGTTTTCCCCTTCTGGAGCGGCCACCACGACCACCTCGGTTGCGCCGTTTTGATAGGCCGCCAGATAGGCATCGCGCAGGGTGCCGCCGACGCCCAGTTCACTGGCGTGGCGGGGGCCTTTCAGGTGGACCGGCTTATTGCGGGGAAAGCCGAGGGGCGCATCGGGCGCGGTGCCGACAAGCCCGATAACGGAGCTTTTGGCCGAGCGGATCGGGCGGAGGCCGTCGTCAATGCGAACAACTTCGACCCCGTGAAGAAACATTTCAGGCATTGGGGATCTCCTCTTGGCCTGTGGGTTGGGTTTCGAGGGCAGCCGTTAGGACTTTCGCAGTTTCCGTGGCCCGACCAAGAACCTCGTCTAGTACCGCGGGCAGACCTTTGATACTGGATGTCAGCACCGCATCACCGCTTGTCAGGCGGGCAAGCGCATCCTTTGCCAACGCCTCAACATCATCATCACCTGCAAGCGCCTGCATGATATCCAGACGGCGGCGCTGCGCTTCATTGCCGGGGTTTTCCGAAATGGCGACGACATCGGCCACCACATGTGCCAACAGCACGCCAGAAATGTCGGACAGCGTGCCGAGAAGAGACAACGCATCCCCTGCCCGTGCTTCGATCTGCTGACGGATTGTCGCTTTTACTGCCCGTTGGATGCCCTTCTCGATAGCTTCCGGGGTAGCGGTCACGTTGGTGCCTGCGGGGTATGGTTTGCCGCCGATAATCGCGGCGGCCTGTAGAGTGGTGGTTTGCATTGCGCGCCTCCTTATGTGTTCAGCTCAATAATGGATGAGATATCAAACACCTTTGCTGCGGTGGTGGTGCTGGCCTTGATGTCGTGCTGATAGGCCAACACTGTGGGCAGTTCGAAGACAGCAGTCAGCGAGCGCACATTGCCATCTGCGCTATCCTTGTGTTCGACCAGAGACGGAGTATAGCGGGTGCCGCCAACCTTCAGACCAGGATCAAATGTGTGGTAGATATCCACGAACCCGACCAGTTCATAGGAAACCCGCACCTCCTGCGCTTCAGGCCGTTCTTTTGAATAGAACTGCATTTGTGATGCCGGACGCAGGCCGATCACTTTGGAGCCGGTCACATCAATCAACGGCATCACCTTCTCAGAACCGGACAAGACCAACCGCATGGGCGTATGAGCGGGTAGGCTGTTCAGTTCTTCGACGTCCTCGACAGACAACCAAGTGCCACCCAGTTCAAATTCAGTTCGGATATCACCGCCTTCAGGCACCACCGCCAGAAGGTCTTGCTTGATGGACGCAATGCCACCAGACAAAGACATTGGGCTGATGTTGATTGTCTCGGTTGGGCCTTCGAATACAGCGAACCGCAGTTGATATGCGATGTCCTGACTGAGATTCTGATCCCAGGCTGCGGCGTCTTGTGTATAAAACAAGCTGCCGGTTTTATCTACATTGCCCAACCGGCCAACATGGAAGGCCGCGTCAGCGACAATCACAAAGGCATAGCTCTTTTCGGCCTCCAGCAAGACAGGTCGATCAAGATCGACATTGCAAAGCTGTTGGTTACGAGAGCTGGAACTCGTGGTATAGGTGAGCGCTGCATTTTCGCGAAATGTGCCTTGCGCGACCATCTGATCAAGATCAGGCCGCCCATAGGCTGTTTCACACAGGATAACACGCGCATTGGCTGCGGGTGCATAAGTGCCGGGACGATCAAGATAGATGTCTAGCCCAGTCAGAATACGCGCCTCATCGACGCGGAACGTCTGGCCGATCATCGAACCTTCCAGGGCTGAGGTGACCGGTTCAACAGTGGTAACACTGTAGCTACGGGTTACTACGATCCGACGCTTGCGACGACGCCAACGCAGCCACCGGTAGTAGTGACCAACGCGGTAGGACCGGCGTGTGTAGCTACGGGTTCGTGTGCGGGTTCCTGTCGTCAGCGGGTAACTGTTCGCATCCACGACCTCGTTGTAATTTGGGGGCGAAGTAAAGCGCGCGTCGGTGTCTTCGGTGTGGTTTGGCAACATCCAATTACCCAGACGCGCCGCATCGGTCTCAAATTGACGGTCAACAAAGATCTCATAATAGCCGTCAAAGGGCATACGGATGCCGTCTTCGACTTCAGCGCGGAACAGAATTTCTGTGCGGTCACCGTCACCATCATTTTCTAGCAACAGCGGCGACCAGAATGGATTGACCCGATCTAGCCCGACCTCGCTGGAAATGTCGTCGACCTCTTGGATCAACCCACGAGAGAGGGTTTCCAGGTTGCCAACGCGGGTGCCGAGATTTCCTGCCGAGAGTTCTTTTTGGAACATAGGGATAGAGGGAACCTCCACCGGTGTGTCCAGATCAAACTGAACTAGGGCGGTCGTGTTGACCAATGCGGGCAGCTTGCGCAGCACTTCAAGCGCAAGCGCGCGGTCATTTTCAATTGTTGCGATGAGCGTTGGAATGTCAGACATGGGATGTCTCCAAGGTGTTCAGTTTGTCTTGTTGAGTGAGAATTTCGCGATTCAGGCCGGAAAGGTGCTTGAGAATTTCAATCATTCCTGCATCGGTCCGGGCATTAATCTGCGCGGTGGCCTGATCGGCTATCCGTGTCGCAGTTTCGTCGATATCCAATGCGGAGTACGTAACTTGGAGCCCGTCTGTATTGCCCTCGGTGAGCAGTGCAAAAAACGTAAAGGTCGTGGACGCATCCACAAAAATACCCTCGGTTTCGGGGCTGTAAGTCGCGGTGGCGTAGAGCGTGCCATCCTCCAGAAGCAAGCCGACGTGTACCATCTGACCCGCAGATTCCGGTGGGATATTCGCGGTCAATTCCAATGTGTAAGCCGACTTGCTTTCCTTAGATATAATCGGCACCTCGGCCCACACATTGGAAAGTCGGTCTGCATTTGTAAGATCTTCGGTGCCTCCCGATGAGACCTCAAAACGATGAAGCGGCGACAGCGGGGTGCCGTACTGCAGCGCGGCTTGGCGGGCGGCAAAACCAGCGGTCGTTACATCAAGCCGCATGGACGTACTCCTTTTTACGGATCAGAACGAGCATCGAACCAGAGGGTTCGGTGCGGGAGAAAACGGGTTTCGATGAGGGGGCGACTTGGCGTAGCTGCATCGCGAGAGCACAATGGGGTCGGTATTTTCCTGCGGCTTTCAGAACGACGGAGTAGGCTTTCTCGCTTATACGTCTACCGAGCAAGGCACCTGTTTGGTTTGCAGTCGTTTCGACCTGTTGCTCAATTCCAAATGAGCATTGAGCCGCAACAGGCTTAGTTCGTGCAATGGCCTCTTTGGCGGATCGGGCCACAGACGCTTCTTTGGCGTTGTAATACGCCCCCGCCGGAATGCTTCTAACTACCGCAAAGCTGCGAGGCGCCATGGGAGGACGCCCCGGTCGAGGAGCGAACCATTCTAGGACCTCCGCATCAAAGCCGATGCTCTCCAAAACGCGGCGCAGCGCTGTGACAGTGCCCTTGCGACGGTGAACCGCGAGCGCGGCCTTGATGACCCGGCGTTTGGTCGCCTCATCCCAGGAGGGTTCCCAAACATCCACTGAGAACGCCCAGGCCAACCAGCCCAGCAAATCGGCGGGGCAGGTATCGGGGTTCATCAGCGTGGTAACAGGCGACAGATCCGGGCGTGTGCTCTGGATCAGCCGTTCCAAAGATCGCTCTAGCGATGTGCTGTTTGGTGGCAGGATTGAGGGCTGATCAGACATGCTGCCCCCCAACGGTCAGGGACACGCCTTCGGTCGCGCAATAGGCTGCTTGCCAGTCTCCGACCTCGATGTCGGCGGCAGGGCTGATGAGATTCACGCGCTGCACACCTTCCACAAACAGCGCGGCATAGATTGCGCCGCGTGTGATGTCGTGACCAAGCCGGTGATTGCGGTTGATGTAATCGGCCAGTGAGGCTTGCGCGGTGTCCAAAACCAAGGCGCGATCGGGGCCGTCCTTCAGGAACAATTCCGCGGTGATCTCATAGGGTAGAATACCGGCGCTGCGCGGGCGTGGGTTGTCGGTGATCGGGCGGACGTCTTCGGCATTCACAGAGGTTTCAACGGCACTTAAAACCTCGTTTGAAGCGCTGCCGTCGCCGGTTTGGCTCAATACCGTAATGGCCACGTCACCCGGCATCGGGTCCACCAGACCGGCATCATCCAGAACGCCCAGCACCAGGGCACCGTCAGGCAATTGCGCAGCCAGTTCGGGCGCGACTTGCAGGCGCGTGAAGGCTGGCGCCGCCACGTCCACGTCTTTGATGCCGCCCGCCGCTGACAGCGCCCAGTAGATGTAGGATCCGCGCGGCCCGGCGGTGCTGCGACCTTCCATGGATAGCTGGATGCGGTGGCGGAATGCGTCGTCGCTCTCCTTCAGCTCAGGGATCGGCGGAATGGGGCTGTCGTCGGCCCCTTGAATGGTCAGACGTTCAACGCCCCAAAACACACCGAGGTGATCCAGTGTTGCGCCAGTTGCAAGCGCCAGCAGCAGGCCGCGCGCATCGTCGTTAAACTCCAAACGATCCAGCAGGCGGTAATAGGCAAAGACGCGGATCAGTTTGCTGACCGGCTCGCTTTCGAGCTGAAGGAACGGCGCCAGCTCCGGCTCCAGGCGGATCGCCTCTGCCTTCATATCGGCGAACAGTACGTCAAAGCCGACCGAGCGCAGGATTTCCGGCGCGGGAAGCTTGCTGTGGTCGATGGCAGTAAAGCCGCTCATTGGCGGGCCTCCGGTGACAGATCCACGGGCAGGGGCAAAAGGTTGCCGTCGGGGTCGCTCAGTTCCAGAACCGCATAGCCGGGGCGCGCCTCGGTGACCTGTACCCGCGCAAGCGTGATGCGCGGCTCCCAGAGGGCCAGCGCCTCGGCAGTGGCCTGGTAGACGTCAATGAGGGTGTCACCATTCAAGGGCTGGTCGATGATGAAGGGCAGGTCCGAGCCATAGTCCCGGAGCATCACCGTTGACCCCTTTGGGGTGGTCAGGATGTCGTGGATCGACTGGGCAAGATGCCCGTCGCCCTGCAACGCCCGCCCGCTATGTCGGCTCATACCGGTCACGACTTGGCGCGCTCCGGCTTGCCTGCGCCTGATTTGGCAGCTGGTTTCGGGGCCTCATCCGCTAGGACAACATTCTCATATTGCGCCTGGTCCGGGGTCAGTTGCAAAGGCGCGCCTTTGGGGCGCCATTGGCCCGCCGTCCAGCCTTCGGCAGTGGTCACATAATCCAGTTTCAATGGCATCTTAGCCTCCTACAATCACGGTTCCGGCGCCAGTCGCGATGGATGAGCCGCAGCCCACCGCATCACCGACACGGGCCAAGGGTTTGCCGTTCACAAAAACGGTGGATGAGCCTGTCGCCTGGCTTGCACCGTGGCAGAGCAGGTCGGGGTTACAGTGGGTTGCCCAGCTATCGCCCTGGCGCAGGGCGGCGAGGCCCTCGATGTCTACATTCGGGCTGCCGCCAGTGGCGGGCCGGGATGGAAAATCGGCATGGCCGGTGCAGGTGTCGGTATTACGGGCTGCTTTTGGCATTAGTTGATCCTTACTTTGACGCCTTGCAGGATCAGCTCACCAACCGCTTTGATGGCGATATTGCCACCAGCAGCTTCGATGTATGAGCCGCCCTCAAAGCTGAGGCGGAATGTGTCTGGCGCCCCGTGGGGCGGGTTCTTTCCAGTGGGCAGGGCGCCCAAAATGACAGCCTGGGCCAGATCGCCGAATGGGGCGGCCAGCATCACCCATTCGCCGGTCTGCAAGGGCCACCACGAATGGTTGCTCGCGGCGCGCTGTGCCATCCAGGGGATCAGGTTGGTCTCAATGTCGCCGCATTGGACGCGCGCCCGGCCTGAGGCCGCATCAACCGCAATGACCTTTCCGGTCATCAGCAAGTTTTCAATGCGGCGGTCTGCTTCTGCGAGGTGTTCACTCATCGTCAGAGCCTCCAACGTGTTCGTAGTCATCGACATGATCCGCGCCGACTTTGGGCGCGATGCCGACATGCAGTTCCACGCCCAGAGAGCGGGGCACGGGCTGAAAAAAGCTGATGGGCTGAAGCCAGGTGACCGCCCAAAGGGAAACCGCTTTCGATTTGACCTTGGTCGATATCAACGTGTGCATCGCCGTGGTTCGGGCGGGGCCGATGCCGTCCAGGCCCCAAGTCTGTTCGGGGATGGCGGCCAGCAGCGTCTGGCAGATCTGAGCGGCGAGAATATCGCGACTGATGCCGAGGCCATCACGGGTGACCACATATGCTGCCATCAACAGCAGAAAGGTTGCCGGTGCCCCTGCATAGGTTTGATCCTGCTTTGCGCCGAGACACGAGACCTTGACCGCTGGCGCGGGAATGCCTTCGCGTTTCAGGTCATCAAGGGTGTATTTGCCCTCATGCGGCGTACACTGGCGAAGATCCGGCAACAGGGCGTTGAACCGGGCGCAGACCTGGGTGGGCAGATCAGCCATAACGTTGTTCGGATCGCTCATTGCAACAAATCCTCCAGCGTCACCGTGACGAGGTCGTGCAAGTCCAGCTCATCCTCACCAGAGACGCCAAGGTAGGGCCGGGCCGGAATGCCACTGTCGATTTCATCGCCGCCGATCTGGTGGTGGGCGGCATAGACAAGATTGGAGCCGATCTGGACCTCGCTCTCGCTGGCATAGCTGGCGATGCTGTCCCGCAAATCTCCCTCATCGACCAAAAGCGAATGCACGTCATGGTCGCGGGTTTCGTCATAGCTTTCTGACCAGGGCGCCCAACGGTCGCCGTCGGGGGCGACGGCAGTGTCAAACCGGCGCCGGGTAGAGCTTTCCAGAACCGCCCCGGCATCATCTGCCAGTTCGGCCAAGCGAAAGCCCTCAAGGCGGCGGACCTTGGCAATGGCTTCGGTCAAGCCCGTGGATGTGAGAGTTGCAGCAACACCGGCCATGGATCAAAGCCCCCGCATCTTGTCACGGGTGAACTCGCGTTCCGGGCCGACCGCGACCACCGGACGGGGCCGGGCCGGAGCTGCGGGTTCTTCGCCGTCGCCGGATTGCGTCGCGCCTGTGTTTAATGTGGCGGTGCCGCGCGCGATGTCCTTCAGGTGTTTCTGGGCGTCCTCGTAGCGGGTGCGGTGTTCGTCCGACAGCACGTCGCCGGACAGCGCCAGCCGGTAAAGGGCGATATCCACGCTGAACTGAACCAAGAGGCCGGGCACGGTCTCCAGCGGCAAGCTGAACCGGACGCCCAGATAGCTGTCGATCTCATCACCCGCCGTTTGCAAGGCGCGGGCAATGGCGGCCTCGTCGGGTACGCCGTCGCCGTCGCGATCCGCCACATAGAGCGCGTCCTGCGAATAGAGCGTCACGATATCTGTCTGAGTGGCGTAGGCCATCAGGTCACCTTTGATTGCGGGTCTTGGATAAGTCGTCGGGGCAAGAGGCTCCCCGATGCAGCACCCCGTGGCCGCGTCGGATCATCGCCCCCTGGTTTAAGCCGGTGCAGTGGCGGCTGGGATTCCAAACCCGCCACTGGTGAGAGCATCCCAGGCCGCGTTGCGCTCGGCGGTGGTGATCTTGCCCAGATCATCGCCCAGAAGGTCGAACAGGGCGTCGATTTTCGGCTTGCCGTCCTTCTGGAAATCCTCGGGGCTGAGGCTTTTGATAGCCTCGCGGATCTGGGCATCACGTGCTGCTGCGTCTGAAGCTGGGTCAGCTTCGGCCAGTGCCACTCGCAGGTTTGGCTCTGCCTTCAGGCGGCGCCATTGATCGGCGTCGAAATCCTCGGCGTTGACCGGGATGCCAGCGTTGGGAAAGAACGTGCCGCAGCGGCAAAAACCCTCTTTTGGTACGCCTGAAATTGTATAGCTCTTGGATGTCATAGCGCGGCCCTCCTTTAAGGCAGCCAGGGGTTCACCAGAACCTTGACCTCGTTGTAGTTGGGGTTGGATGCGCCGCCGTCGCCGAGCATCATCTTGACGACCTTGTTGGCCTTGGAGCGGTTGGACCGGCCCACCATGATGTGCGAGGGCATCAGGCCCAATTCGCGCCCGCCGTCGCCGGTCACGCCCATCATGGCCTCAAAGGCGGCATCAAAATTGTCGCCGTTCAGTTCGGCCTTGGACATATAGGCCATTTGCCAGAAGCCATAGCCAGCCGCCCAATATGCGTCGGCGCCATAGAGGTACTGGTTGCGCATGAACACATGGTCGCTGGTCTTGGGGTCTTCCTTGCCAATGAGGCCGACCTTTTCGCGCTCCTGGAAAATGAACGGGCGCAGGACCGAATTCAGATCCAGCATATACCAGGGCGACCCGGCGCCATCGGTCATATTGGAAACGGTTGTCACCGCGCCAGTGCCGTCATGCCCGGCATAGACAGGGTGGTCAGTGTCAAAGAAGTACTGGCCGTCATAGCAGGTCTGGCTTGCTCCGTTGATGATCAGATCGCGGACCATCTGGTCGGGCTTGCGGGCGGCGGCTTCACCAAGGCGGCGGAAACGAGGACCGTAGGTGCCGAGCTTGTCGTTTTTGATGTCCTTGGCTTTGACGCCGATGGTTGTCTCAAATTCCTGGTTGATGATCTGATAGCCGTGCGACTTGATATCTTTGACCACCCGGTCGCCGATCCATTCCCGCATTTCCGGCGCATCGCCCAACCAGTCGTAGGTCTCGCGATCATCATTGGAATTCACGATGGTGCAGACGTCCTTGTAAAAGGACTGGTTTGCCATCGCCTCATAGCCATCATTGAAGTTCTTTTTGGCGCCTGTCCAAAGTGCCGATAGCACCGCTGGTGTAATTGCAGCCATGATCAGCTCTCCTCGGTTTCAGCTTGCGCCGCGTGGAATTCTTCAGGGGTGAGGCCCATCTGGCGGCAGATCGCCAATTCGTCGGGCGACAGCGCCTTGTTTTGTGCGGTCGGAGTTTTGTCGCGCAGCTCGCTGTCTGCGGCGATGACGGGGCTGGCCTCGACCAGTTGCCGGAATTTCTCCAGCCCGCCCTCGGAGCGGCAGGCCGCCACATGGTAGTCGCGGCTGCTTGGCGCAATTTTACCCGCTTCAATGGCAGCGCCGACGGCGGTGTTGATCGCCTCGTCCTGGCGTTCTTTCTCAGCGGTTTCAAAGGTGCTGATCTTGTTCATCGCCAGATCGTAATCGGCGCGCGGGATGAATTTGCCGCTGTCAGGGTTTTCGGCCCGATTGCGGGCGGTCGCCTCATCCGTTTTCATTTTGTTGATCGCCGTCACCACATCCAGATCGGACGCGTTTTCCGGCAGGCCGAGGGCCTCAAGGATCGCCTTGTTCATCGGCAGTACCTCATCAGCGCCACCCTGACGGTCTTCGGTGTTCAGGGCGGCTAGTTCCAGGTTGGGTTGGTTGGTCAGGCCCGCTGAAATCATCTTGCTGATTTCCTTGGCCGCCTTGGTGAAGGTGAAAACGGGGCTCACATAGCGGTATCCTTTCGACGCGATGGAATTGCGGCCTGCGTCATTCCATTCAACGCGCCCCCAGATCGCCCCGTTGCGCGCTTCCAGTTCTTTGATCCAGCCGACCGCAGGGGCGGCATCGCCCTTTGCGCCCTTCACTTGGGTGGCATGTTCAAAATCAACGGGAAGGTCGGCACGGTTGCGCGCAAATTCAGCGACAACCGCGTCGGGATTGGTCAGCCGCCATTGGCGCCCGTCACGGCCCGTCAGGTGCGGGCCGGTCGGCGTGAGCTGGATCCAATCGGGAACGCTATCGCCTTCAGCGTTCAGCGCTAGCGCAATGGTGGTTATGGAGTTGGCCTGTGTCATGAGGCCACAATGCCCCGCCGTGCCGCACTACTCAGCCCTGGCAGGTGTCGGGGGCAAGATCGAGGGTCAGAAAGAGGTTGCCGAATGAGGGGGCTTAGACGGGCGTAACGGCTGATCTCGCATGATGCCGCCCGAAAACCCGTTCCACCCCTTTCTACCCCCTTTAACCCCCCTTTAAAAACGATCCTCGTGGCATGAGGTCGGGGCGATCAGCGGCTCGCAGGCACTATTCGGGCTGGTATTGAAAATTTCATCCCTGATTGCTATCTTTGAAGTGCGCGTGAGCCTAGGGAAGCCGGTCTTGAGCCGCGAGGGAATTTCCGCCCCTCCACGCGCGTCACTCCCTCACTATGGTTACGTTTTTTCCGCGCAACAGCTTTGCCCATTTGGCGGGTGTGCTGCGATGGAATGTGCTCAGGAAGATCTCATCCCCGGCCGCAGTGCGCTTTAGTACGAGTCGCCAGCGCTTCGCGCCATGGCCTTCAAAGATCAAGCTTTCGGTTCCGGTGCCTGATATCTCATGCGCGATAGATCCTGTTTCCAACAGCTCCGCAACGCGTCTGAACTGGTCGGCGGTGGCCTCACCATGTTTGCGCCTGGTCTTCTCGGCTGTGTAATCGGAGAACTGCACCACGCGGGTTTTGGCGCCGATCCGGTCTGCCAGCTCCTGCGGCAGCATGGCGACGGGGGCCGAACCGGTGGCTGAACCGTCATGGATGCGCCGCACACGCCAGCTTGTCGCCATGTCGCGGGCGGCGGCGTGAGCAATGGCCGGATCTGCGGTGTTCAATTTGTCTTGCAGGAACTCGGCCATGCGGCGTTGGCGGTAGAGGCCAGGATTGCTTTCCCATCCAGGGTCGATGCCAACCGGAATTTTCTTCAGCTCGCCGGTACGCGGATTGAACACCTCGCGGCTGGGGGTGTCGGGGTTTTCACTGATGCCGATTTCTTCAGCTTCGCGGCGGGTGATCTGGCGGACATGGCATTTGCAGCCAAAGCCATTGGGCGGATACCAAACCTGCCAGGCCGGATCATCGACCGGCAGCACCATGCCGCTCCGGGCCGCGTGGCTTGGCCGGTGGCGGACGCTCGGGCCGAGCAGATAGACCAGATAGGGCAGGGCGCGCTTGCTGCGCTGGATGCGTTGCCATTGGCCCGCCGCGCGGGCCGAACGCATATTCGCGCGATAGATGGTCTTTAGACGGCGAGGCGATCCAAGGCGCACTTTCTTCACATCACCGGTAAGCGGATCCACCTGTTCTTTGACACCCCACCAGCCCATGCGCCGAAGGCGTGGGGTCAAAGTCTTCTGGAACTCTTCAAAGGGAATGCCCTTGTCAAGGGCCGTTTGCAGCTCGTCGCGGATGGTCTGCAATACATCGACCTGCATGGCCTTGGCTACGGTGAATGCGACGGCGTGTTCTTCAGGCTCAACATCGCGAAAACTGAAGCTGGGGCGCATGGCCTTATTGCGGAAAAAATCCGCCACCTCAGGTGGCGCGCCGGGATTGAAGCTGTAGCCGGGCCGGTCGCGAAACTCAGCCATCGCTAATGTCTCCCAGGGCGCGCGATTTCACGGCAGATTTGACCAGGCTGTCTAAGAGCGGGCGCGTGTCCATTTTGGGGAACGCATCTGCCAGTGTCGCAAGCGCATCCTCATAGGAGGTGGCGGTCTCCAGCAGTTCCAGAACCGGGGCAACAACTGGCCCCATGATTGCCTCCCAGTCATCTGCCAGTTCTGCCTCCAGATCGTCCAGCGGCGCATAAGGATTGCTTGCGCCCGTCGGCGTTTCAGATCGGTTGGCGGCGGTTTCGGTGGGCGGCGCTGGCGGCTTTGCATCTGCGGCGTTGGATTTCGCCCGTGATGGCGTCAGGATCTCGTCTCCCGCATCGGGTTCAGAATAGCCCAGCTTACCGCGCACCTCGGACTGGCGCACCCGAACGCCCCGATCCACCATCTCAGCGGTGTGACGCAGGATCATGTCCACGTCTTCGATCTCGTCAATCGTGATCACCAGGCGTGGATATCGCTTCTGGACCCCAAAATGCAGATCTACATAGGGCTTCACCAAATCCCGGTTCAGAGTGGTGGTGACAGATTTGGCATCGGCCTTGGCAACGTCGTGGCGGACGTCATTATGCACCTCGGCTTGGGCCATGGATGAGCCATTGTCTGAGGTCATGGTCTGGCCGAGCACGGCCTTTGATGTCTGTTCATCGACCCAGCGGGCAAGGCTTTCAAACACCTCGGCACTGGCGCTGCCGCTCATGGCCTGCACAAACTCAATTTTCATGGCCTCGGGTATAACCGCCGCCGCGTCGGTGCCGATATTGGCAACAGCCTGAAAGAGCACCTCGACGTCGTCGGGCGTGGCACTTGGCCCGTATTTCCCAACGCGCAAAGGCAGGCCGTAGGTTTCTGCAAAGGCCATCCAGTCTTTCATCGTATAGGCTTTGCACATCCAGCCAAAGGACACGAGCCGGGCCAGACCGCCCCTGATCGGCAAACCGGACTTCAGTTTGGCTTGGTGGGAAATCCACTTGAACGGCTCCAGCTCGATCCCGTCGATCATGTCCCGCTCGTCTAGCATTCGGATCTCGCGGCCTGTCTCACGGTTTACGGTGAAGAACCTCGGGTCGTGATGTAAGAACTCTTTGACCCACCATTCTGTCTTGCTCCGGTCCCAGATGATTTCCGTTTGGGAGAACCCCTTTCCGAGCGCGTCCAGCATATCCTCAATCAGGTCGGAAAACCCGTCATGCTCTGCAATGTTTTCGCGGACGGCATCAGCGATTTTTTCGTCCTGCGGGTCACCGGATGCCGGAGTGACAACGGGGTCAACGCCCGAAATCGCACGTTTGCGGATGCCCAGGACCGAACCATAGTGCTGGTCTCGCTCTTCCATTTCCTCAGCCAGGACAAGATAGTCCTGAATATTGCCCTCATTGGCCGCCAGTAGAATCCGCGACAGGCGCTGCGGTGTCAGACCGAGTGCGACAGAGGGGGCCCATGCGTTGCGGATAGAGGTGATCCCCGGTTCGGGCACCCGCTGCGTCAGGCTCTGGAGTTTGATCGGGCGCCCATAGGCATCAAGCAAGCGGGGTGTCATCACCAAATTCCTTTTCTGGCATTAAAACCTGCGGTCAGGTTGATCAGCCGTTGTGTGTGTTTGTCGCCGCCGGGTGCGACGGGGCGATAGACCAACGGCTGGTATTCGGTTTCTGCGGCTTCGCAGGCCAGGGCTGCTGCCCAGAAGCGGTCGGCGTGGCCGTCGGTGTCGGTGTCCGCGACGAGGCGCCGGATACCCGTGGGGCCGGTCACAGATTTGATGGCATGAAGATCCGCGCGCAGCTTGGGGTCGCCTTCGGGGATCAACATTGAGCGATCCTGAAAACGGTCTTTCATGCCAGTGGCCAGATCCAGCTTGGCCGGCGCGCTGAACAACACGCCGAGAACACGGTCCTCGCCGTGATTGCGCTTGGCATCTTCCACCGGCTTTTCGCCCATGCCGGTCTGATCCATGCAGCAGCGCGCCACCCGGTAGCGGCGGAACACATCTGCTAAAAGCTGGTCTTGCCGCGCAAAGCTGATACGGCGTTCGGCGATGACTTCGCGGGTGATCAACTGGCCTTCGACCAGTTCCATCACCCAGATCACAAAGAGGTCGTTTCGTGCCGCGATATCAACGCCGACATAGCAAAGCCCGCCACGATAGAGCGCAGGGTGACCGGCGCGCACATCTTCGCAGGATGAAATCAGATCGTAGTCCAGCCAGGCCGAGGCCGCGTCCAGCCATTTCAGCTCAAATTCCTGCGCCCAGGCGTCCTCGTCGGACATACCGGCGCGCAATTCGTCGATATCAACGTCCAGTCCCTGTTTGACCGCCTCGTAGATATCGACGTGGTGTTTGGAAAAGCCGTTGTTGAGCGTGGTCATCAGCTCATGGAACTTATTGCCCTTGCCATTGGGGGTGCTGATCACCCGGATCTTATGGCCACCGCGCGCGGCAACCGGAAAGGCCGACCCCCAGATCCGGCGGCTGTCGGCATGGAAGGCAAACTCGTCAAACAGCATATTGCCGCCAAAGCCACGGGCGGCGTCGGGTGAGGCGGAAATCGCCGTTACGCGGGAGCCGCCCGGATAGCGGACTTCCTGCGCCTTGTAGGTTGCAGCCTCAACATCAACCAGATGGACAGCGCCATTCTGGACGACCTCGCGTTTGTGGGCGGGCACGTGGAAATCTTCCTCGGAAAACTCTGGCCGACCCTTACGGGCCAATGTCGTAAGCGCCGCATAATAGCCCTCAGTCATGGGTTTTACGGCGTCTTCAATAGCCTCTTTGGCGGTTGCCTCTGACCGTGACAGGATCGTCCAACGCGTTTTGCGCCCTTTAATCTCGGCATCAACGCAGTCGCCCACGATTTCGCCACCCGAGCCGAACGTCTTGCCGCCCCGCCTGGTAAACATGCCAATTTTGAAACGGGATGTGTCGGCGATCCAGGCCTTCTGGTAGGGCAGGAAGTCAATGACCGGCCCAACGCTAACCGCCATTTTTGGCCTCGGGCGCCTCACGCATTGCAATCAGGTAGGGCTGCTCTTTGTACCACGCGATTGTGCAGCGCATTCCAAGGTGGACGAACCTCTGGCGCCGCCCAAAGAACACAGCAGCTATAGAGGGCCACATTGGCCCCTTGCGCCAATTGTAGTCACCGACCAGCACAACAGTTCCAATTGCCATATCGCTCATCAGACAAACCCCATGATTTCGCGGGCCTTCTGCGCGGCCTCTTTTTCCACGTCTCCGGCTTCCACCGCCTCATCCAGTTTGCGCGCCATTGCGTCGCGTTCGGCCTTGGCGATTTCATCACGCAGCGAGGTGCTGCGGATCAGGTTGTTCAGGGCGGTGGTCAGATCCTTCAGCCCGCGTGGATCGGGAAGCTGATCGGGATTGGCCATCGCCATCTGCAACCGCCATTGAATCGTGGTGAGCTGCTGGAACAGGGCCGAGGTGACATCGACCTCATCTTGCAGGCTGGCCTCTTCAAGAAAGGCGCGGATTTCGTCCTGGGCCTGTTCCTGCATCTTGGCGTAGTCGCGAAACTCTTGCCCATAGGCGTGAACGGCAGACTTGCCGATACGCATTTCCAGCCCGGCGTCTTCAAGGCGAAAATTCAACGCCTCGGTGACATCCTCATAATCAGAGAAACCACGCGCCTTCAGCTCATCTTGCAGCCAATGGCGCATCTCACTTGGCAGTAGGTCGATCTTGCGGGGTGGGGGCATGACTACGGCCCAGGCCGGGGGCGCTGGACGCCAGAATGGCGCGCTTTGCCTTCGGCCACCTCAACACCGCGACTGGTCGCAGTGGCAATGCGGAATAGCCCGTTATCAGTGACACTGGCCAAGCCCTGTTCGCTCAGCCAGTCCAGCTCGCCCATGACCTGATCACGGGTGGTAGCTACGCCGTAGCTATTGCAGACGTCCACGAGGATGGATGCGTTGGACGTATATTCCGGGCTGTCTGACAGGAATTTTAGGATTGTCAGGCGACGGTGTTTGGACAGGGTGTCTTGGTATGCGCTCATGGTCTCTTAGGTCCCGATTAGATGGTCTTCGTGACGGCTGACGATGGTTTCAAGGCGGGCCATAATCTTGGCGTTGCCGTCCATCACAGCGCGGATTTCAGCCAGCGATCCTGTCTGTTTGACCAGCTCCAATTGCAGGGCGTGAATGTCGCCCGTGCCGGGGAGGATCTGCACCGTTTGCTCTAGTGCCGCGATACGGTTTTCGTGGCGGTCCATCCGCTTGGACCCTTCCTTGAACCGTTCGTCGGTGTCTTTCTGACGGGTGGCAAAGAACGTGTAGATGATGGCGCAGACCGAAATTCCGAGATTGGTCAGCTTTAGAATGGTCTCAAGATCCAGGGTCACCGTTTCTGCCCCGCTTCCCACCAGTCCATCACGGCTTGATTGTCCTCTTTCGGCTGCGCCTTGGCGATGTCATCGCCCGCCACGCCGCCCTCAGCGGCGCCGGGCGTGTCATGTCGTAGAGCGTCGATTGCGCTGATGTTTTCCAGAACCTGCGGCAACAGCGCGGTGCCCTGGCTCAACGATTGGCGGAACTGCTGCGACTTCACCTGAAACCGCCCGCCGAAATAGAAGGCGACGATTGTTCCAGCCAGCCACCAGAGCGGATCAGGCACCAGGGCCAACCCTTGCATCCGGGCAGCAAACCAAAGCGGGTCGAACATGGCCGAGGCAAAGAGGGCGAATGTGGCAATCACCATCAGCGGGCGCGGCAGGCGGTTCATGCCATCCATAAGCCGGTCAAAACGCCCCAGGGCGGGGCGGCTGAACTCGGCGCCATGTTGGGCCAGCGCGGATTGCACGTAAACGGCGTCGCGTTGTGCGCTCGCCTCGGCGTGTGGGCGGAAAACGCCTGCTGTTTCAGCGATCACATTGCGACCATCGCCAAAGAGCCATTTCAAAAACTGCATATCTTGCCTCCTACGTCGCAGCAAAACGGATGCGGAAACTGCGAAACCTGCCAATCGCCCGGCGCGCTCATCCCCACGCCGCTGTCCGTTGCTGGAAAGCGGCGTCGCTCAGGTGGTAGCGGGGTGAAATGAATTCCTCGGCGCGCTTGATCCAACCGCCTTTGCCGCCTGCACGGGTCTGGGCAAATTTACGGGATGCGGGCCGACGGTCAGCGAGGCGCAGATAGTAGTCCCGGCGGGCAATACCGTAGGCATCGACCAGATAGTGCCCGGCCTTTTCATAGGCCCGGTGGGCTGCTGCGGCGGTCTTTGGGCCAAGTGCGCCATCGAGTGCGACCGGTTCCTGAAAACCCGCCAGCAGGCGCTGGAGGATCTTTATGGCATAGGCACCGGCATTGACTTGCATGTCAAAAACACTGGCTTGCAGCGCCTGCGGCAACAGGTCGATCCGGGGTCTTGTGAAATAATGCCGGATGAAAATTTCAACGGCCTGCGCGCGGCTCAAAGCGCGCACATCCAACACGTCAACATCGCCGTCACGGTCAAGGTCCAATCCCAGACGGCGCATCGTATGAATGGTGACGCCGTAATTGGTTGCGCCGCCGGGGTCGGCGGGATCATTTACGAACCCGCCTTCGCGCGCGACGATTTCCTCTGCAATGGTTTGGACTGATGGCATGGCCGGTGGCTCCGTCTGTGTAAGACAAAACTACCTGTGGTGCTGGGTGATTGCCGTCCCGGCAGGTGTCGGGGGCAATGCAATATTAGATGAAAAAGTCGCCTTGATCGTCGTTGCGTCTGCGCAGACTGGCCGCGACACGCTCGACTGTTCGCAGGGTCACGTCAACCTCGGCGGCGACCACCGAGTGACTTTTGCCTTGGCCCAGCAACATGGCAATTCGCTGGCGGCGCCCGGCTTGACCGCCAAAGTTTCCGGCAGGGACAACCAGTTTGCCGCCACCTAGTAGTTTGTACAGGCGGAGCGCATCCTCTGCGCCCAGCAGTTCCGCAAGGCTGGAGCCTGCCTTATCCGAGATATAGACCTCACGCCCGCCCTTTGCCTCTGCCAGGCGCACGGCCAGATCAAGGCTGATTTCCTCGGCGATGTAGGACAGTACACCGGGCAGATATGGGCGGAAATTGCGGTTCATCGCTGATGGTCTGACCAATCAAAGTCGATGTCCTGGCGGTGGCCCCAATACTTCAACGCCTGAATGACCTGGTCGATCTGTTCATGATCGCGGAGCATATCAACGTCAGCGGGCACCGACTGCCAAGCGGAGCCAAATCGTTTGCGGATAAATGTGTTCAACCCCTTGCGGCTAGGGTCACGCAACGCGTCGGCCTCACCGAGCTTGCGCCAAAGGACATGGACCAAACGCAGATCAGCACAGGAGGCTTTCTTATGGCGGTGGTTCCCGGCTGTCGCGGCCTTGAAACCATCGTTTTTAAGGCGCTTTAAAACGCTCTTTAACTCGGCCTCGGTCATGTCTTTCATCGACGTTTTGCCCGTGACGGCCAGTTGCAGGCCGCGCCGTGCATCGCTGTCCATGCCAAGCTGACGACAGCCGATGTGGATCTTCTGTTGCAGGGCGCGGCTCATCACACAGCCTCGGCTATCGGGGCGGCAACGGGATGCCGGGCAACGTCGTCCTGCATCCGCTTGTCGGCTTGGTTCATTTCCTTACGGACCATCGCGTCGAATGCCTCAGGCGGGATCTTGGCAATCTCCGCCTCACGCCGCAGAACGACCAAACCATTGCCCAGGAGCAGATTGGCGCGCCGCATTTTGGTGGCATAGCTGCTGAATGCGCGGTGCAGAGCGGTTTGGATTTCAGATTGGGTCATTGCCATTGGACGCGCTCCTATGCCTTGGCCAAGTCAATCGTGATATGTTCCCAGGGCGCATCGACGCTGGGCCGCTGATAGCAACGCGTATAGCTGGCGGTGCCGACAACGCGCATGGCGTCTTTGATGGCCGTCATTGCCCGTTTCCAGCGCTCATCGGTTATGTCGAGCCGCAAGAGCATCATCACCTCACCGCGATTGATCTGGCCGGGCTTCTCGGTGTTGAACGCACGGGTGACGATGGCGCGCAGCTCTGCCGGGGCATCTGCGGACCATTCGTTCAGGCATTCGTCCAATAGCTGCTTGGCCACCTGCAATTCCGGGCCAAAGTCGATCTTATCGGCGACGGAAACGGTGATTTTGAACAGACCGTCAAAAGAGGACAGGGTCATATTACCCTTAGCACCGCCAAGCTGCGCGCCGTATTCCTGAGCCAGCAGGGCCTGCAAATCGGCAACATCGCGGCCAGTATGCGCTTTGAAGCGGGCAACTTGGCTACGCAGCGGCAGGGCATAGCTGATGATCTTGCGGACGGTTTCGTCTTGGAGTTTGTCGCGGGCGTTGACCGTTTCCAGTGGCACCAATTTGCCCTTTGCGTCGGTCATGTATTTGTTGCCATTGGCCTCGACGATGCCGTCGGGAATGTCTGCTCGTTCGAGGGAGGAGGTCTGGGCTTGGGTCATTGCAATTGCTCTCTTTGTGGTGGCTTGGGTTCAAGTCGGGCTATGCGCCCTCTGGGTCCAGCACGTCAGCCAGGCTGCGCAGCACGATACCTGCGTGAACCGGATCCTTGATCATGATGGCGTCTGCGAGCACGTCGGCGGTGCCGATGGGAACGTGCGCGCCTGATACGAGGTCATTCACTGCTGCGCGCACCTTCTCAGGTTTCGGGCGGCAAAAAGGGTGCGGAGTGATCATGTTTCACCTTCTGATTTTGTAAATTTCGGGCAGGCGCGACAGGCGCGGGTCATGCGGACACGAAATGGGTTGGAATGGGACCAGGTCTCAGCGCGGCGGCGATGGTCGAGGCAAGCTGCACTCGCAATTTCCACCTGTAAGGCCGGGCATTGCACCGGTGCGTTCATGAAGACATCACGCACCGTAGATTCAATGCGGACCATATTTCCGGCATAGCGGTTGCGGATTGCTTGGCTGACGACGGTGGCACTCACGCCGAGCTGCTTTGCGACCACGTTTTGCGAAGTGCGGTCGCATTCGGCGATCAGGACGGCGACCCACTCGGGTAGGGCCTCGCCCCAACCATCTTGGGCAAGGATCAGGCGGTCGCTCATCACAGACGCCCTCCGGGTGCGTAGACGATCTTTTCGTCGTTACTGTCCACGACCACCGTCATGCTCCGTTTTACAGGGGGTAGGGGACCGCTATCTTTGATGAGCCGCAGGGGCGTTTCCTCGCCCAGACCGCGATTGTTGGCGGCGGCGCGCAGGTATCCAGCCAGCCGCAGGGTGCGGCAATAGGCCAGAATGCCTTTCTTCGATACATCAGGCCGGGCCGGTACAAGGGCCGCATATAGGTCGATGGGGCGAAAGCGCTTTTGCCGACGAATAGCCGTCCACATGATGCCTTCCAGGCTGTCGCGCTTGCTCTTGGAGCTGTCACGAACCTCACTTGGCAGCTTGGTTGTATAGAAGGTTTCCCCGTTGCCGCGCCCGAATACCCGGACGGCTTGAGCTTGCTTAAGACGCTGGAAGAACCGCGTTCTGATAGTCTCTGATGCGCAGACGTTTTTCAGATCCTTGGCAGTGAAATAGGCAAGGTCGTTGATATACTTCCAGATCTGCTTTTCTTCTGGCGAACGCGGCTCAGCACTCGGTAGCTCCAAATTGCGCGCGTCGTTTTCATTCATTGACGCGATCAACGATGCAAGACGGGCTTTGGACCGTTCTGTATCCCGTTCATGCTGGTTGCCATTGGCTTCAAACTGCCGGGCTTCTTCGGGATCGAAGACAGTATAGCAGGTGGCGTACCCGTCCTTGCCGCATTCGCGCACCACACCTTGGCGCTGGAGCGCGCGCAGGTAGTTTTGACGGGTCCACTCGCTGGCACCGCAGTAAGTTGCGACCTCTGCATGGGTGAAACGCAGGCGGGTGCTGATGTAATCAAGGATTTCCTGTTCAGCGCTGTTGTTGGCCAGTGCGTTCACCATTTCAGCCCCCGACGCGGAGCTGGGGCCTCGTTGGCCATGAACTCAATACCGCCCCATTCATCGGCTCCCATGGATTTCAGGCCAAGCTTGATAGCCTCTTCTTTGACCTGGGCAATGTTCACCACCATCAGTCGCGGGTTGCCGGTGTTGCGTTCGATGATAGACCCCAGCAGATCGTCGCGGATCTCAACGCCTGCCGCGTAGATAGTCGCCAGCAGGCGGGCGTCTTTCAGGGACGCGGGTTGCGCGGCGACGTAGCTCAACACTCGGCTGTCGATGACCGGGAATTTCTTCAATTTCTGAGGAAAGCTCTCGTTGCCAATCATAACGACCGGCGTGTCAGATCCGTCATGCAAATCACGGATCAGTTCAATGACACCGCGATTGAGCGCGTAGTCGGCTTCGTCGACAACCAATGTACGGCCATTCAACGCCAAAGCTTCGCAGGCTTGCAGGGCCATGTCTGGGATCGTCTTGTGGGCTGACACGCTCAGCTCTCCGAGCAGACGGGACAGAAGTGTTTTCTTGGTCCAGTCCGCCTGCATGGAGATATGGATCACGTCAAATTTAGACGCGCAGTAGATTGCCCCAAAGGTCTTGCCGTAGCCGGGGTGGCTATAGAAAACCGCGAGGCCGGGGACGCCAAAGGCACGATCCTGTAGCTGGTTAACCAGCGTTGCCAGTTTCGCGACATTGGTCAGCGGCTGGATGCTATTGCCAACCTCGATAAGCTGTGACATCGTTTGCTCCTACTCAATATTGACCGTCGCTTCGGGGCCAGCCGGGCGGCGGTTTTCTTATCCGGCGCTGTTGCTGCCGAAATCTCCGAAAATCGCCGAATATGCCTTGTATTCAGCGTGTTCTAAAAACCCCTCCAGCCAACCAGCTTCGGCCGCACCAACAGGTTTCCCCTGCCGCTGTCGCTGAGCGATGTCTTCGGCCTGGCGGAATCGCTCCTCGGGGCTGTTGGCAACCGAGAACCCACTGTTCTGCGGTTCTGGTTTGGCCGGGGTCTTGGCACCCATCTGCAAGATAAGTGCCTCTTGTTCGCGTTCCGCCGCCGGGTCCATGTGATCGCGGAACGTGGTGACCGCAGCGGGCTTGCGGAAAACCGGCTTCACCACCTTGGCCTCCAGATCTGCCAGAACCTCAGACGGTGGCGGAGCCGAGTTGGTCATATCAGCGGCAAGTTGTTCGACCTGGATGGGCCGTTGCAGCTCTGCCAGGGCTTTTTCCGCTTTGACGATCTGGCGGTTGCGGCGGGCTGTTGACCGCGCGCCGTCAAGATCGAAGAAACCAACCTTCTGCTGGCATTCGGCAAAGCCCAAATATTGGCCGTCAAGCGCTGAAAGATGTACGCCGCTGTGCAGGTCTTCGGGATCAAAGCGGATGATCACTTTGCGACCCGCTTCCTGGCTCATCCAATCGCAATGGTAGACATTGCCGTGGAGGGTGAGCTTGCCGCTGTCCTTGTGCAATTTCCCGTCTGCCTGGCCCATCAACCAAAGGTGCCGCTGTTCTTCGGTCGCCTTTATGATCGGCGCGGTCGCATAGCTTTCGGCGAATGTCTCATCAAAGGACCGACCGTTGGCGGTATCGGATCGGCGACCCGTGCGGGCGTTGTGTTCGGCAATACCCTCCGCCAGGACCTCCAGAAACTCAGCGGCCTTGATTGCCCGGCTGCCATAGTTTTCCGGTTTGGCATCGGGTCGGTTGCCGACGTAGGCGCCTGCAAAGCGCACATCCTTGGCCACATCACTGGCCAGATCGCGGAACGCGCGTTCAATGGGTTTCGCCTGACCGTGGGCCGGGGTGGCCCAGTGCATGTCAATGCCAAGCAAGGGTAAAACACCAATCGGATCGTCTTCCCGAACTTTGAAACGGAACCGGGTTGGCGCGCCTGCTGTCATCCATTTGTTGGCAAATTCGCGCCCGTTGTCGAACAGGCATCGTTTTGGAATGCCCCAGTTGTCGACCAATTCACCGAATGCAGCCATCACCATGACTTTGTTCGGGTCGTGGTCCACGCGCCAGGACAGGAATTTGCCGGAGTAGAGGTCTTGAAACGCCACGATTTGGGGGCGGTTGATGGTGCCGTCGGGCCATTCGACAAAGACGTCGATCTTGTGACAATCGGCGTTGACAGCTTCCAGCGCATGGAGGCTCGACCGGTCGCGAATTTGGGCGGGGTAGCAGCGCATTAGGCCATTAACGCCCTCGCGGAGATAGACTTGCGTTGTGCGTGGCACCTCGGCATCTACCCAGCGCTTTGCGGTCTTCTCAATCGGGATGGGCCATCCCGCCTGTTCGGCCTGACGCATGGACATACGGTAGCATTGCGCAAAGGTAGGGCGCTCGGGACGCAGCCAAGCGCTCTTGAGCCAATCCATAAACGGCTGATAGGCGGTGCGATCTGCCTGTTGGGTGCGTTTTTTCGGCGCCTTGGGCGCGACGAATGCAAGCCGGTCCTCTGGTGCCACACCGGCGACAAGGTCGATCCAGTTATAGATCGTCCGGGTACTGGACCCGATTTCTGCGGCGACAGTGTCGACGGCGTGGACATGGCCCGCACCGCTGGTGTGAAGCAATTCAACCTTGGTGATCGCATCTAGGCGGCGCGCGGCCTCGTCTTTGGATTTCTGGGGTAGGGCTGCATAGGAGGCCCAGGCGCTGTTGCGGTCGAGCTTTTTGACCGGGCGGCTGGCGTCATGCTTGATCAGTTTAGCACGTGCGGCCAGCGGCAGCACCGACCAATGATAGAGTAAACCACCACCGCGACCGACCTTGCGTTTGATCGCACCGGGCACGTCCCGCCAGCCTTCACGGTCGGCTTTTGCAGTCACCCCCCGTGCAGTGCCAGGAATGCCGGGCAGGCGGGCCGCAGCCAGCTCAGCCACAGACCACCATTCCTGTTTGGGCGAGACGGGCGTTGTCATACCTGTGCCTCGCCTTTGGCGTCTTCGATCAATTCAGAGAGAACGTCGCCATACTGCGCGACAAACTGGCGGCGCGCTTCTTTGCTGGCGCGGATGAACGCATCAGCCAGCTTTGAAAACTGCTGTTCAACAGGCGTTCTAAGGGCGGCACCGGGCGCTTTTTTACGGTCCAAAACCTCTTTAGCGGATTTGGCTGTCCCATCGCCCAGGGCGGCGCAGATAGCAGCTCGGTCGGCTTGTTCTCCACATTTTGCAATATGCTCTAGGTCTTTGAATTGGACCTTTTGCGGGGCGTCCCGGAGCTGGGCGATTTCACTAAGTGAGAGCTTTTCGCCGACACTGATCAGGCGAAAAATCTGACGTTCACCCTTACCGAACACCTCAGCGGCGTTGGCGGCGAATGATCGTACTGACATTTTGTCAGTATGATCAGACAGGCGGGCTTGCCTCGCTTTGTGTGCTCTGGTCGCTTCGGGGTTTTCGCGCTCGTATAGCTCTTTGTGTGCGGCCAGAAACACGGCCATATCCAGCGGCGTCAAAGGTGCGCCGGCCACATTTGCGTCCACCTCAATACGGATCGCTTGATCGTTGGTGCACTCGCTGACTTTAACCGGCACCTCGGCCAATCCTGCTTCTTTTGCGGCAGTTAGGCGGTGCAGGCCGTCCAGCAGGCGATAGCCGTCTTTGACACGGCGGACCAAGAGCGGTTGCAGGATGCTGCCAACCTCTTGAATAGAGGACACAATGCTTGCAACCGCTGTTTCAGAGGCGGTGCGCAACCGTTCCTCTACCTGAATATCATCTAGGGGCAGGGTTTGGATTTGTTGCCAGACGGGTGGGGTCATTGGGGATGCTCCATCGTAACTGAAAGTTGAATTTTTGGGCCTGTCGTTCTGTGCGACATGGCAGATGAGGTTGCGGCGCTTCACCTGGGCTGCATGGCCTGCGTGGGTCAGCGCGCCGGGCATCAGGGACGCCCGCTGGTTTCGAGTTTCAGAAGGTCAGCGAGGCACTCCAAGGAACCGCGACCATTTAGGTGGGCGACAAGATCGGCGACGCGTTCTTGGGCCGCGCCAACCGCCTCAGCGGCGCTATCCACGGCGTCGGCCAAAGTACCGCAATCACGGCTTCCAAGGGTTCGGGCCTCTTGATGGGCCGTAATCGCTTGTTGCAGTGCTGACCGGCATCGCGCGTAGTTGGCGGCGTGTTTTGTCAGCTCACCCGCAAGCCGGTGCGGGGGGAATTGGATCAATTCAAAGTCAATCGCGCTCATTGCAAAAGGCTCCAAAGTAGGGGGGCGACGGGCAGGACGAAGACGCATACGGCACCGACAAGGTCGCCCCAAAAGTCGAACGGGGTGGGGAAGTAGTGTTTGAAACCGTCGCGCAACCTTCGCCGCACGGCTGCTGGGTCGCGCAGAAAAGCCCCCAGCGGCGCATCCCCATGGCCGCTGGGGTAGTTACCCGACTTAGCGACGAGGACATTGTCGCCGTAGGCTATCGGGGAAAGAACCTCAGGCGCTCTCATGTCGGCGCACCTGCGCTCTCGGCGCTTAGCGTAATGTCGTTTGCCGTGAGTTGCTTACGGGGGCGATTTGGACTGTGCAGTGCATCAATGTAACAATCTTTGCCTTGCAGGTGAGGAACAACATCTTCCTCAGGTCCATCGACCTCATAGCCCAAGGTGTAGAGCACCAGTCGTATGGTCAGGGTTGAAGGCGTACCTTGCTGCTCGGCAAGCTTGCGTAGCCACTTACCTGTCACACCGCATGAGCGGCCCAGCTCGGCATAAGAGAGTTTTCCCAACCCTCGGTTTGCGGCTGTAAACTCTCTGTTCAAGAGTTTGGCAAACTGTCGCCCGCTCATCTGTGAAATAATCGTGTTCGGCGTCATCGCATCCTCCTGTAGTTCGACACGATAGAACTAAAATTCTATCAACTCAACACACGAAGTCGATTATATAGAAGTATAGGGCGATTTAATGTGGCCAGACGCACTCCTAGGGATTTATATTCCCGATTGCGGGAACTATAATTCCCTGTATGATGCAATCATGGTTGGACCGATTGATAGAAGCCAAGCGGTGAGTGGTGCCGACACTGAGATGTGGCGCAAACGCCTAAGACAGGCGTTGGATGACCGTGGCTTGGACTACGGAGAGGTCTCAGTAGCAGCGGGTAATAACGACGAGTACGTCAGCAAGATCCTGAATGGTCGCTTCAATCCAACGGTGGCAAGAATTCTGAGAATCTGCGAAGTCGCAAATATAGAGATGGCCTATCTTTTTTCAGATAGCCCCTCCGCTGGAGAGCGCGAGGTTATATCAAAGTCGAGTGACCTTACTGAGAGTGATGCCGACTTAGTCAGTCGGTTGGTCGCAAGTTCCCGATCTCTCTGACAGAGCGGTTTCTATCGCGTCTCTAAACGCCTGTATTCCTTTTCCTGGCTTGGCCGCATTCTGCTCGGCTACGCGCTTAAGAATGAGTTCGAGGGTGCGAGCCGTTATTCCGTTGCTGTTCATTGTCTCGCCCGGTTCAGAAAAGTATTACTTGTGATAATACCGTAATGCGGTATTAAGTATGGTCATTACATATATAGCGTGTGTGTCCAATATGATTAATGATATAATGAGGGTGCATTTGCGTACCCTGGAAGAGATTTCGGACAAAGGCTTCTCGCTCGGTGTTGGCTTCGACGGCGCAGAACCTGTGTTCATGAAGTCTACTTACTCAAGGGAGTGGATCGATCACTATCTAGTGCAACGATATTTCGACCTAGACCCCACCATCCACTTTGGGAAATCTGCAACCGGCTTCACAACTTGGGACGATCTGAGACGACATTACCCAACTTCCAACAAGTTTTTCGATGATGCGGCTCGTTTCGGCTTAGATTGCGGTAATACACTGTCCATCCACGTTGATGGTCAGGTCTCCATATTAAGTTGTTCAGGGTCGAAATGGGGAGATACGGAGCGTCGATTGGCGAAAGCGGCGCTCTATTCGATCCATGCCGTCCACCATCGTGAGTCCTGCCGGTATACGATCAAAGAGAAGTCAAAAGATGTTATCAGACTGATGTGTACAGGATACCAGGACCGGGAAATTGCAGAGAGGCTAGGGGTCAAGCTTGAGACAGTTCGGCAACGAAGGCAAACTGCGATGCAGGCGGTCGAAGCGACATCCACCGCTCAGCTTATATCACTTGTGATAAAATATGGCTTGATTTAGCGCTTATCGATTCACAAGATTGTCGACCGGATGAACATGGCGTTTTTATTAGGAGAACGCCATGAAGCTACATGTTTTTTCATTTGCACAGAGATTGAGTTATTCAGGGGTTCTAGAGGGTTTTTATGCCCTTAGGAAGCGCAAGCTGGTTGACGAGCTGGGTTGGGCGTTAGCGCACGACGGCGTGCTGGAGAGCGACCAGTATGACAGGCCGGGTGCTGTGTACTCTATTGTCACCAATGACGATTCTGTTGTCGCCGGTGCGCGGGCTTTGTCCTGTGGTGCAGCCTATGGCCATTGGACCTACATGTTGAAAGATGCAGCCGATGGGAAGCTGGAGGGTATTCCTGACGGGTTGATGGACGTTTACCCGACGGATCACTCCGCGTGGGAATGTACGCGCTTTGTCACCGATGACAGGTTGGCGGAAAATTCTCCATATAGCGTCGAAGCTAAGTTGGTTGTGGCTGGTTTGTGTCGGGGCACACATTGGCTCGGGGCTACCAGTCTACTGTCACTTTCGCCCCGAGCACTTGGCGTACTACTGAGAAGGTTTGGATATAGGGTTCAAAGGCAGGCGAACCGCTACTTGTGCGAAGATGATCAGCGTGAATACTGGGCATTTGTGATGGGCTGCGATCCGGCGGTGAATGAAAAGCTATTCCTCGCGTATGCTACGCCAACAGCGCTAGCCAATTCATCGGGGCGGCATAATTCGAGCGTACAGCCTGTGACTCGTTGTCACCAGGAGCGAGCCGATGTGGTCTAGGTTGCGGCGAAAACTGCTCTTAGGTTCGGCGAAGCTGTCGCTGATCGAAAACTTGATATAATGGCGCTTATTGTGAGGGGTAAGTGAAAGGCAGTCGCCAGCCCAAAGCGGCCCCATGCCTGGCGACCAGCCTGGCGGGCCAGCACATGCAGGTCGGGCGGGTAGCGGTCTTTCGCTGCAGGTGCAAAAATGACACCGTTCCCTCTTAGCTCCGGGGTTAACGGTGCGGGTCTGGTACCAAAGTACTTGGCTAAATTTTCACAAGCCTTGTAAGCCTTGTAAGCCTTGTAAGCCTTGTAAGCCTTGTAAGCCTTGTAAGCCTTGGTCAAAACCAGAGTTTAAGACGGGTCTCAAACGATAGCTTCAAATTGTGCATCACATGACTTATCTTGCCTCGTAACATCATCCGGGAAGCAATCATGAAGTACGCTGCAGCACTATCTGAAATCCAAACGGAGCGGCGCACGGTCGGGTTCGATACCTACGACATAACGATCAAGCAATTGGTCGATATGGTCGAGGAAAGGGCAATCCACATCTCGCCTGACTATCAAAGGAAATTTGTTTGGGATGCAGCTCGACAATCACAACTGATTGAATCCATATATTTAGGTATCCCAGTCCCAAATCTTTTCATGGCAACAAATCAAGATGCCACATGGGATGTCATCGACGGGCTGCAAAGGATAACTACAATACTTCGATTTGTATCGCCGAGGCTTTCGTCAATTGATGGCGAAGCCGTGCCAGCACTAAAGCTCAAAGGCTTAGAAAAAACGCCTTCGTTGAATGGCGCAACTTTCGAAGAATTGCCTAGTAATCTGAAATTGAGCTTCATGACACGCCCTATGAGGATCACTGTCTTGAATGACAACAGTGACTTTCAAGTACGTTTTGATCTTTTTGAAAGACTCAACACAGGCGGGATAGTCCTCCATGAACAAGAAATTCGAAATTGTGTATTCCAAGGACCTTTCAATGATTTTCTAAAAGACTGCGCTATGAGCGTGGAATTCACTTCGGTTATCAAACGCTCTGACAAGACGGGGCGTGGCAACGTTGAAGAATTGGCTCTCAAGTTTTTCGCTTACCTTGAGGATAGAGAGTCTTTTAAACACTCCGTGAAGGACTTCTTGAACGACTACATGGAAAAAAAATCTACGAAGTTCGATAACAAGCACGAGCTACAACTGATCTTTGATCAAACTTTTTCTCAAATTCATACGGCGTTACCGCAAGGCATCGTGAGATCAAATAGACCAAACTCAACTCCACTAGTGTTGTTTGAGGCCATAACCGTCGGGGTAGCTGATATGCTGCGCTCTGGGCTGCAATTAGACGCTGCGAAGCTTAACGACCTATTGGATGACGATCAATTAAAACTACTTACTACGGGAGCAACAAACAGTCCGCCAAAGCTGCATGCAAGAATAGATTTTGTTAGTGAGAATGCGCATCAATGAGCTTTGCTATTGCTGAGGCAGAAACAAGAGAACGCTTCGGTGAGTCTAGAATACTACTTGCAGAACTGAGGCGGGGCGCGCCGCCGCCGCTCCAACCAGTGACACAGCTACAAAAAGCTCAACGCGGTCTCTGGCTAGTGTCGTTATATGCAGCGGTGGAGAGATCCGTAAACGCATCCGTAGAGGCTGCACTTAATGAGATTTCAGCCGAAGGAATAAAGAGCGCGGACACGGTTTCTTCTCTTCATAGCATTTTTCACTTCCCCAAGGTTCAATCATTACACTCGTGCGGACGAAATTCTATTTTTGAAAAATCAATTGCTCTTCTTAGTGCATCAGCTGGCGATGAAATCCTCCGAACCACCGACAATCCACTGGCTCCAAGTCTCCAAAATGTAGATAGTAAGACTATGCTGTGGGTTCTTGGTTTATTTGGTGCTTCGGCTATGAGTGCTTCTCCTGCAGCACTAGGACGAACAAATACTCTTCGAGAAAGACGTAACGCAGTTGCTCATGGCAGAGAAAGTGCGGCCAACGTTGGAGAGCGATATACAATTACAGAACTTGAAAACATGTATAATGCCGGTGACGAAGTTGTTACCGCTTTTTCATCAGCACTCAAAGACCATTGCACTACTAAGAGCTACCTTCGCACCACAGCTTAAGGCAAACTGCGCTACAGCGATGGTAAGCTCGGTGAAGGTCTGGAAAGGGCCGGGAACCATGGCGCGCTTGGGGGCAGATGTGTGCGCCCCGCTGCGTCACCGCTTGACGGCATCGAAGCCATTGCGGACTGTCAACACGAAGGATTTCAGTGGCAAGCGCCGGGGTCGTTGATCGGCCTCCAGGCTTCGCCTATCCTTCCGGGTGTTGACTTCGGGGTGCAGAGTGGAAAACAGCGATAGCATAGCAGACAACGGTGTCACTCTGTTCGAGTCTCTCATGGCCAATGGTTGGGAGCGGTTCCATTTCGGGTATCAAGGTCCATTCCCCCCGTATCTACGCGTAGGGCTTGGCATCACCTTAGACGGCCTAGTGCCGCAGTTTCAGTCATTCATCCGCGACCGGTTTGTTCTGCCGCGAACCAAGGTAGCGATGACGGAGCATCTTCGGAGTTTCCGCGAAATCAAGTTTACCGAAGAAGCATGCGAAGACGCCTTCGGCAGGGATTGGGTTCAGAACACCGGCTTTCCGGCCGACAGGTGGCTACAGCTTCGCCAATTCTCTGTCCAAGAGCGCCTCGTGTGGGATCCAATCGATCATAGAATCATAAACGTTCCGTTGGAGCTGCTGTCGATGGCAGGACAGATCCTCTTAAGACGATGAAAGCATAAAGCTAGGCACGAGCCTGCAGTAAATGTTCGCACTGGGCCGTTTAGGCTAATTGGCAACACTGGATTAGCCTTACTTTGCAAAGTCGGCTCTCTGCGCAGTACTGACGTTGGGGCTACAAAACTGCGCTTGCGAAGAATTTCGGCGAAGTGTGCAAGTAGGTCAGAATCAGTTCCAAGTTAAGGGCTGTGGATAAGACAGCTGTGTTTGATCATCTATTTGATTTTATGTAGCTAATCCCGTTCTAGGAACTGACCCTTCCGATGGTGCGCTAGTTCCAAGTTCGGTGGACCACATGGCGGTTAGAAACTTAACATAAGTGCGCTTATTGGGATCTTGCGGCGCTGCTGTGGTGGTGCCGTTTTGGCTGGGGCTATGCCCTCACAGCCTTACAATGAAGGCCGACAGGGCAGGTGGGCGCTGCTGTGCGCTACGCTGGGAAGCATAGAGGCAGGTAGCCCCGGATAATTTGAAACTTGAACTGTCTCAGTTTTCGACATCGGCCCCAAAGTCGCCCGATTTTCAAGTTGTGCAAGACAAGCGCCATTTTGGCCCGAGCCTTTAAAACCCTCTTGAAAGCCCAATTTTTTAGGCTTCATCCGCGTTTGTCCGGCTTCCCCCGGCCTCTTCCGGTTACTGCAATATAAATTGTCTCCTAACAGTGGGTGCCGTGACATCCGGCGTCTCCCCTGCCAGCCAAGGATCAAATATTTAGAGGCTTTCCTCCGCTTGTCCTTCGAAAACACCCAAACGACACTCCTTTAGCTCATTAACAAGCGTAAGGGGCAGCCCAGTCAGTCTGGACACAATTTCGCTGGTCTCCTTCGCCTGCGCCAGCAGGCTGCACACGATGCCAGACACATGGTTTAACATCGCGGACGTTGTCGCAACCGCAACACCTTGGCGCTTGCTTCCCGCGGCTTCCACCTTGTCAGATTTTGTCAACGCGGGCCAAACCGCCAAGCTCATACCTAACGCACTCGCCTGCATCAAAAAATCTTAGACTTATCTGAATGACCGCTCTTGGTTTAAGACAGGCAGGAAACGTCCGCCGAGCGCTCCGTCAGCCATGTCATGACAGTGACCACCGTCTCATTGTTCTTAGCGGTTCGTGGCATGAGAACATAGAAGTCATTTCCGCCTGCCTCCCAGGCCGGGCCAACCTCCACCAGACGTCCAACCTTGAGGTCTTGAGCCACCAGGAAACGGCTTACCAAGGCCACTCCTTGCCCGGCAATGGCCGCATCGACCGCAAGAGACGTTTGGCTCAGGCGTAGGTGGCGAGGCGACTGGTCCTGATTGCCCAAATGCGCAAGGTAGTTTGGCCATTGGTCATGGGCGTCATGGATCTTCGGCTGTTTGGCAAGGGATGCTGGATCAAGAGGAGTATCACCCTTGTCCCCAAACGTTGGCGCGGCAACTGCGATCAGTGATTGTCTGAACAAAAGCGTTACGTTCAATGACGCGCCAAACGGCGGCGATCCCTGGCGCACTGCAAGGTCTATTCCGTCGCTGTGGAAGCTGGAAATTCTTTCGGTCGCCATGATCCGCAAATCTATATCCGGATGTGCTGCGGTAAAATCCGGTAGATTGGGGATCAGCCATTTTGCAGCAAAAGTCGGTGTGACGCTGATGAGAACTTTGTTTGGCTCTGGTTTCAATTCGGCAGTTGCAGCTCGAAGGTCTGAGAACACTCCGGCAATTCGGTTGTGAAAGCTGCGTCCGACCGATGTGAACGCTAGACCCTTCGGCACCCGTTCAAACAACACCACACCTAGATGCGCTTCGAGCTGGCGCACCTGTTGCGCAACGGCCCCTTGCGTAACGCCCAATTCATCTGCGGCAGAGCGGAAACTGAGGCGGCGGCCTGCTGCATCGAATGCACGCAGACTGTTGAGTGGGGGAAGGTCGGTCATTCTACAGTAGTATTTCTACTGCTCTTCAACATCAATTCTGAATCGAAATTTCTCACGGAAAGCGTCATTTATGAATCAAACAGTAGGAGATGCTCAAAATGACAGTAGAAAAAGTAGCTCTAATCACAGCAGGCGGCAGCGGTATGGGTGCGGATGCAGCGCGCAAACTGGCAGAAGATGGATTCAAAGTTGGCATCTTGTCTTCGTCTGGCAAGGGTGAGGCGCTTGGCGACGAACTCGGCGGGTTTGGTGTGACCGGCTCCAATCTTGATGCACAAGCGCTGAACGCTTTGGTAGAGGGGGCGCAGGAGCGATGGGGCCGTATAGATGTCTTGGTGAACTCTGCTGGCCACGGGCCCAAAGGACCAGTTCTAGAAATCAGCGACGACGACTGGCATCAAGGGATGGAAGTCTACCTCATGAACGTCATCCGTCCGGCACGGCTTGTCACCCCCTTGATGCAGGCGCAGGGCGGTGGGGCAATCATCAACATCTCAACCTTCGCGGCATTCGAACCCGACCCTCTTTTTCCCACGTCGGGCGTCTTTCGCGCCGGGCTTGCCGCTTTCACAAAACTCTATTCGGACAATTATGCGTCAGAGAATATTCGCATAAACAACGTTCTTCCGGGTTTCATAGACAGCCTGCCCGAAACCGAAGACCGTAAAGCGCGTATTCCCATGGGACGCTACGGTTTCGCGTCAGAGGTGTCTTCTCTTATTTCCTGGCTGGCCTCGGAAGACGGTAGCTACATGACAGGTCAAAACTTGCGTATCGACGGAGGGTTGACCCGTGCGGTCTGATGCCTTGGCCCTTGTTTTGCCGCGTGAGCGCCTTGTCTTTGGGGGCAAGTGGGGCGCATCGGCCGGTCAGTTCATGGGATATACCGCGACGGGGTTTGGCTGGACTCCTTGGAACCTTTACCTGGTTCTCGTCGGTATCGTGGGATGGCTCGCCGTCGGCACGCAGAACAATCATGGCCGGCGTTAACCAGACCATTCTTCTGTCATTGGCAATGGTGGTCGTGGCGTCGCTGATCGGCGCCAAGGGGCTGGGCGAGGACGTGCTGGAAGCGCTGCAGTATTCGGCGGCGGGGCAGGGCATCCTGGCAGGTCTGGCGATCCTGTTCTGCGCCCTTATCCTTGACCGGATTGTTGCCGGCAGGCGGTGAAGCGAATGACGCCGCATCCTGGCTTCTCCTGACGCGGCGGCGCTGGAGATGATGCAGTCGCGGAGACATACGTGCTGCATGCGCAGGCCGCAAAGAAGCTCAAATCCCAGCCACTGACCACATAGCAGATCACAAGAAGGTCGTGCCGGCCAACCGAGCGTACATCGGTGCAGGCAGCGACCTTTGCCAACTCTGCAAATAGACGAGACCTGTTGCAGATTCTTGCTGCGATGTCGCCCGCAGGAGTTGATGTTCGCCGCAAGCGCAGGATGGGTGTTTGGTCGACTGGCAGCAGCGCGGTGCAAAAACTAATTCGCTGAGGTGGCGCCAGTGTTCGCTTGAATATCCTCTCCTTTGAAGGCGAATTTCATGAAATCTTCTTTCATCATATGTGCTTTCATCGCGGGCAGGCCAATCGCCTTCAGGCCGATGATCGCAGCATATACCATGGTTGCAGTTGCAAGTGCATCGAGGATCCAGCCGATCGGGATTGCAGTGACACTCAGATAACCTGGCAGCGAGGCGAGGTCGGGGATGGTCCAAAACCCAGTCAAACCGTGCAGCACCAGCGCGATCCAGAAGCCGGCACAATAGGGGCAGTGCCATTGCTCGTATAAAGAACTCAATGGGCGCGGTAATGCGGCTATGAAAGTGTTAAACCATGTTCCCCATTCCGGAAGCTTTTCCCAGATCAGAATGTGAATAGCCGTTGCCATGAGTGCAAGTTCGAACGTCATGTCGTGTCTCCGTTATTTCAATTAGTAAGGCTGACTTACGTTATTGGTTAAATGGGTGTCATCCCGATTTCCCTAGCTGATCAATTGCGATTTTGAGGGCTTCGATGTCATACTCGGACAGTCCTGCAACCAATGCCTGCGCTGCGGCCTCGTAGATTTCTTCCCCAGACGACAACAGCGTCTGTCCCTGTTCGGTCAACATAATGTGTTGGGCGCGGGCGTCGTACTGACACGGGAACCGCACGACCAACCCGCGTTCTTCAAGCTTCAAGACCATTGCGCTGGCGGAGGCTTTTCTAACACCCATCTCATCGACAACATCTTGAAGATGTTGTCCGTGATTGTCCTTGTCAGTCTTCCTGGCTTCCTGATCTTGTATGGCGCGAAGATACTCATACTCGCTGTGGGTCATCCCCAAGTGCCCGCCAGCTTTTGCCCACTGTCTGTGGCCTTGTCTGTGGGCCAGTTCAATCAGTCTTGCCAGTTTCATAAAATACGCCCTGTATGGTCAGTCACACTAACTAACCTATGTGCGCGTGTTGTCAAGACGGTTTCCGAGACTTTGCGATCAAAGGCACCAGGGCAGAAGCGCCATACAATCCAAAAGAATTAGAACCGTAAGGATGCAGGCCGAGAGTCGGTCCGAGACCATAGCCAGTAAAAGCTAACCGAGTGCCCAAGTTGAGGATCGTCTAGGGCGTTTGACACCGCTTCTCTCGACACGCTGGCCGATAAATCTCGTTGTGACGGCGGGCACGTCAGTGAGCATATCGGCGCGCGGGCATTGTGAGTTAGTTTGCCGAACGCCGATTGGGTGCTTGGCGACAGAGGCTAATATGCCAATTGGGTCAGAGAAGCGTAAGAGAAAAAGAGGATATGCGCGTGCATCCCTGATCGGAAGCAACGCAAGACGACCGTAAACTGGGACATGCGTCGAAACAAAACGTATTACCGGGTTGCGATAGTGTCGGGTCGGCTGAAGGATTGGCGGCACGTAACCACCCGATGCGACCTATACCCAAAGGTCTTTCTCTGCGCGATCGCTTTCACGGCTCGCGTCATTTACTGGCTAAGAGTCCTGAGCCTGGCATAGGCGCTGGGCACCGGAGTTGACGGTTTAGAGCGCGTCGATCCTTCTGCGGTCTGGCCACGGATCACTGCGTGCAGGGAACCCACTTCTGCTTTGATCAAACGAGTGTGTGGCGAAAAGTGTAGGGGAGAGGGCACACGGCAGCGTTTTCCCGTCAGACGACGTGAAATATACCTAACAGGTGCTACAGGCCGGCGCCGTCTGGTTCTGGGCGTCCACGTGTCGCTGATCACCGTATCATTCGTCACTACAAAACTGTCTGACAGGCCCCCGGGAACATGAGCGCAGCCGCGGAGTCAGAATTAGCTTGTTGTTAATCAGAGGGCCATTCCGGCACCCCTTACCCACGTCATCTTGTGTGATATGGCAGCGTGTTGGTGTGGTTTCGTCGATTGACGGCGACTGCATCTGATCGCAGTGTCACCACATGGGACAGTCGATTGAAATTCAGCGCCTTCCGAGGGCATTTGATGCAGATCTGGGAGAGGATGCGCTGGCACTTGTGCCCGCACTTCAGGGCGATCAGGCCGGTCTGGTGGCCGGAGCTGCTGGATCCAGCCCCTATCTGAAAGAACTGATCAGCCGCGAAGCGAACTGGCTGGCGCCCGCACTGGCGGATCCGCAGGCTGCTCTTGCCGGGATCTTCGCAGATGTCCGGACCTTGGCGCCGGATCAGCTGAAACCGGGGCTGCGGCGGGCCAAGCGTCAACTGGCGCTGTTGAGCGGTCTATGTGATCTTGCCGGGGCCTGGGACCTTATGCAGGTGACCACGGCGTTGACGCAGTTTGCAGAGCTTTGTGCGGATGTCGCCATCAAGGCCGAAGTCGCGGCGCTGATCCGCCGGAAGAAATTGCCGGGGCTGACCGAAGCGGACGTCGAAACCGCCGGCGGGCTGACTCTCTTGGCGATGGGAAAGATGGGCGCCTATGAGCTGAACTACAGCTCGGACATCGACATGATCTGTCTCTTTGATGAAACGCGGTTTGATCCTGATGATTTTTATGAGGCGCGTCAGGGCATGGTTCGGGCCACGCGTAATATGTGCACAGTACTGAGTGAGCGCACCGCTGATGGCTATGTCTTCCGCACCGATCTGCGGCTGCGGCCCGACCCATCGGTGACGCCGGTCGCCATGGCGATGGAGGCGGCAGAGCGCTACTATGAAAGCCTAGGCCGCACTTGGGAACGGGCCGCCTATATCAAGGCGCGCCCCTGCGCCGGTGATCTGCAAGCGGGTGCGGATTTCTTGCAGACGCTGCGCCCCTTCGTCTGGCGGCGGCATCTCGATTTTGCGGCCATTCAGGACGCCCATGATATGCGCCTGCGGATCCGTGAGAACAAAGGCACCGGCGGCCCGCTGACAGTGCCCGGCCATGATATGAAGCTGGGGCGGGGCGGAATTCGCGAGATTGAGTTTTTCACCCAGACCCGGCAGCTGATCGCGGGGGGGCGTGATGAAAGCCTGCGCCCGCGCGGCACGCTGGATGGGTTGCGCGCTTTGGCGGCCAAGGATTGGGTGCCACAGGATGTCTGCGACCAGCTCGGCGCGCATTATATCGCCCATCGCGAGGTGGAGCACCGGATCCAGATGGTGCATGACGCCCAGACCCACCGGATGCCACAGTCCGAGGATGGCATCGCCCGAATTGCCTGCCTGATGGACCGTGACCCAGCTGCGCTGCTGGCGGAGACCAAGGCGCGGTTGCAGGAGGTGCATGAGTTGACGGAGGGGTTCTTTGCACCGGATGCACCGCCGGAGGCCGCGCCTGACATCCTGCCGGACGCGCTGGATGGGGATATCCTTGCCCGCTGGCCCACCTATCCGGCGCTGCGCTCAGCGCGGGGGGCGCAGATCTTTGAACGGCTGAAGCCAGAACTGCTGGCGCGGCTGTCGCGCACCGCCCAACCGGCCGAGGCGCTGGTGGCGCTGGACGGGTTTCTGGCAGGCCTGCCCGCAGGGGTGCAGCTGTTTTCGCTGTTTGAGGCCAATCCGCAGCTGATTGATCTGCTGATTGATATTGTCGGCACCTCCGGCACGCTGGCGAGCTATCTGTCGCGCAATTCCAGCGTATTTGATGCCGTGATTGGTGGATCTTTCTTTGACGACTGGCCCGGGCGGGACGCGCTGTCACAGTTGCTGGCGGCGGTGCTCGCACAGGAAGAAGATTATGAGACGCAGCTGGACGCGACCCGGCGCTGGTGCAAGGAATGGCATTTCCGCATCGGTGTGCATCACCTGCGCGGGTTGATTGATGCCGCAACAGCCGGTGCGCAATACGCCGAATTGGCAGAGGTTGTGATCGCTGGGCTGGCACCGGTGGTGGTGCAGCAGTTTGCCCAGAAACACGGCCCCCCGCCGGGGCGCGGTGCGGCGGTTCTGGGAATGGGATCGCTGGGTGCGGGGCGGATCAATGCGCTGTCGGATCTGGATGTTATCGTGATCTATGATCCCGGTGATGAAGAGGCCTCAGACGGGCCACGACCGCTGGCCACACGGCCCTATTATGCGCGGCTGACGCAGGCGCTGATCACCGCCCTGACGGCCCGCATGTCGCAGGGCCAGCTTTATGAGGTGGACATGCGGCTGCGCCCCTCGGGCACGCAGGGGCCGGTGGCGACCAGTCTGGAAAGCTTCTGCCAGTACCAACGCAATGATGCTTGGGTCTGGGAGCATCTGGCCCTGACCCGCGCACGCGTGGTGGCTGCGGCGCCGTCGCCGTCCGCCGACGGTCTGGCAGAGGATATCAGCGCGTTTCGTCGGTCATTTCTGGCCGCCCCGCGTCGCCGCGAAACGGTTCTTCCTGATGTCGCCAGCATGCGGGCGCGGCTCGCCGCTGCCAAGGCACCAAGCGGCCCCTGGGACGCCAAGACCGGCGCCGGGCGGATGATGGACATCGAGTTGATCGCTCAGGCAGGGGTCTTGCTCAGCGCGGCAACCGGACAGGATGTGGCCGCGGGTCTGGAGGGCGCTGTCGCCTGTGGCTGGCTGGATGCCGCAGATGCAGCTGAATTGCAGCGCGGCTATGATCTATTCTGGGCCGTGCAGACCGCAGCGCGTCTGGTTTCGGGCAAGGCCATTGATGCGCAGACCCTGGGAGAGGGCGGCGCATTGTTCCTCTGCCGCAGCACGGGCTATGCGGATCTTGCGGCATTGGAAGCGGATTTGACGGCGCGCTATGCGCGCTGCGGTGACATCATTGCCGCCGCATTGGAGAGAGAAGGGGCCACTGGCCATGACGACTGAGGCGACACCACAACTACCGCTTGCCCAGCTCGATCCCAAGGGGCTGATCCGGGAGAGTTTTTGCATCGATGGCATTCAGAGTGGGGAATGCCGCAGCATTTTTCTGGACTGGGCGCTGAGCCTGCCCGACGGGGTTGATAGCCGTCAGGCCATGTCGACCCTGCTTGAGCAGGTGGCCGCAGATCACCCGGATCATCCGATGACGGCGGTGCTGCAGGAGGGGCTGGAGAGCGCCGCCAAACCCCGCAGGCGCGGCGGCTGGCGGTCGCGCGCGCGGTGACCGGCCGCGCGCCGCGCAG